>JAPLMD010000022.1 GCA_026387235.1 Candidatus Omnitrophota bacterium | reverse complement strand
CTGGTAGATGTTATGCTGGCCTGCATAGATGGAACGCTTGATAAAATAGATGTTAAATGGGACAAGTCTCCCTGCATCTCAGTAGTGTGCGCTTCAAAAGGATATCCGGATGAATATGAAAAAAATATCGAGATATCCGGGCTTGAGGAAGCGGGGAAGATGAAAGACGTAATAGTATTTCACGCCGGCACAAAGAATGAAAACGGAAAGATTCTTACGGATGGCGGCAGGGTGCTTGGGGTTACGAGCCTCGGTAAGGATATAAAATCAGCAAAGATTAACGCGTATAAAGCTATTGAGAAGATAAAATTCAAAGGCATGCAGTATAGAAAAGATATCGGGGACAGGGCGATAGGGAGGTAACATGGCTGATAAGAAAAAGGCATTAGTGGGGATACTGATGGGAAGCGCTTCGGATGCAGAAACAATGGCTGAAACGGAAAAGATATTGAAAGAAAATAAAATTCCTTATGAGATAAACGTGCTTTCGGCGCACAGGAATCCGGACGAGGTGGCTAAATACGCGAAGAGCGCTAAGAAAAAAGGCATAAAGATTCTGATATGCGGGGCGGGGATGGCTGCGGCTCTCGCAGGCGTTGTAAGTTCTCACACTGATTTGCCGGTAATAGGCGTGCCCATAGAGACCAAATCATTAAAGGGGATGGATTCGCTTTTATCTACTGTCCAGATGCCCGGAGGCGTGCCTGTTGCGTGCATGGCTATAGGCAAAGCAGGAGCTAAAAACGCCGCTATATTGGCAGTTAGAATATTAAAAATATTTAAATAATATGAGAAGTCACGCTTATGAAAACAAAGATTATAAAACTAAATCCTGATTTTCCGGAAGAGTTTCTTATAAATGAAGCGGTCGCGGTCTTAAAGAGCGGCGGCCTGGTGGCATTTCCTACTGAAACTGTTTATGGCATAGCTGCAAATGTTTTGAATAAGGACACCGTAGACAGGCTGTATGAAATAAAAAAGAGGCCTAAGGATAAGCCATTCAGCGTACATATAGCTGATTTTGATTCATTAAAGCAATTAGGCATCGCGCTTTCGAAAGATGCCGAGAGGGTAGCTAAAAGATACTGGCCAGGACCGCTTACGCTGGTAGCGTTTAATAATAAAAAAGAGAAGATCGGGCTTCGCATGCCTGACAATGAGATTGCATTTTTATTGATAAAAAAAGCAGGCGTGAGCGTAATTGCGCCAAGCGCTAACATGTCAGGCAGTAAAGCGCCTGTTTCCGCTGAAGAGGTTTTGGCGGAGATGGACGGCCATGTGGACATAATATTGGACGGCGGGAGGACGAGGATAGGCATAGAATCGACTGTCATGGATGTGACAGAAAAGCCTTTCAAGATATTGAGGGAAGGAGCTATACCCGCGAAAGAGGCGTTAATAGATTATTCCATCCTTTTCGTCTGCACCGGAAATAGCTGCAGGAGCGTGATGGCAAAGGCATTGATGGAAAAATTTGTAAATGAAGCCGGCATTTCCGAGAAGGTGCACATTGATTCCGCAGGGACTTCTACGTTCGCAGGCATAGGAGCAGCGCCTTATACCGTTTCTGTATTGAAAGACGAAGACATAGACGTTTCAGGCCACAGAGGGAAAAATATAAATAAGGACATCTTGAAGAGGTCGGACATTATTTTTGTGATGGAAAAATACCACAGGGATGCTATTATAAGCATGATGCCTGAAATCGAAGATAAAGTGAGGCTTCTTAGAGAAGGCGCGGATATACCTGACCCGATAGGAAGGCCTATTGAAGAATACAAAAATGTCATGGGTATTATAAAAGAAGAGGTTGAGAATATATTCCTGGAAATATTCAAAGAGGAGAAGAGCGGATGAGGATAGTGATTGGGACAGACCACGGCGGGTTTAAATTAAAAGAATCGCTTGTCAAATTCCTGAAATCAAAAGGCCACGCAGTAAAAGACATGGGAGTTTTTTCAGAAGAAAGCTGCGATTATCCTGTAATAGGTTATGAGGCGGCAAAACTGGTTGCAGCCAAATCTTACCCGAGGGGGATACTTATCTGCAAGACAGGGATAGGCATGTCAATGGTTGCGAATAAAGTGAGAGGCGTAAGAGCTGCGTTATGCGACAGGCTGGATATCGCTATTTCAAGCAGGGAGCACAACGACAGCAATGTCCTTGTATTTGCGGCAAATATAGTAACGCCGGACAGGGCAAAAAAAATTTTAGAGGCGTGGCTTGCCGCAAAACATCTTGGCTCCAGGCATGCCAGGAGAGTGCGCCAGATAAAGAGAATAGAGGGCTTGGAATATGAACGCGTTAAAAAAGGTTGATCCTGAAATTTACAACGTGATACGCAGAGAACTTGAGCGCCAGCAGAATAATATAGAGCTGATCGCGAGCGAAAATTTTACGAGCGCTGCCGTCCTGGAAGTGGCTGGGTCTGTATTGACAAATAAATACGCGGAAGGGTATCCCTCTAAAAGATGGTATGGCGGATGCGAGTGCGTGGATGACGCTGAGAGCCTGGCCATAGAAAGGGCCAAGAAGATATTCGGAGCTGAACACGCGAACGTGCAATCGCATTCCGGAAGCCAGGCGAACATGGCTGTATATTTTGCTCTTCTTCAGCCGGGCGATACGGTCCTGGCAATGGACCTTGCTTGCGGGGGGCATCTTACTCACGGGCTCAAGCATAATTTTTCAGGGAGACTTTTTAATGTAATTCCATACGGCCTCAATAAGAATACGGAGATGCTGGATTATGATGAGATAGAGTCTCTGGCAAAAAGGCATAAACCAAGAATGATACTCGCGGGCGCGTCTGCTTATTCGCGCGCGATGGATTTTAAAAGGTTCAGAGAGATAGCTGATAAAACCGGGGCGTATCTTTTTGTGGATATGGCGCATATAGCGGGGCTTGTAGCCGCGGGACTGCATCCTAACCCGGTTAAATACGCTCACGTGGTGAGCACCACTACCCACAAGACACTGAGAGGGCCGCGCGGCGGCATGATACTATGCAAGCAGGAGTTTGCTAAAAAGATAGACCAGGAAGTTTTTCCGGGAGAGCAGGGAGGGCCTTTGATGCATATAATAGCCGCAAAGGCAGTGGCGCTTAAAGAGGCGGAGACAGAGGAATTCAAACAATACCAGCAGCAAATTATAAAGAATGCAAAGTCGCTGGCGCTTGCATTAAGTAAATCAGGATATAGAATAGTTTCGGGAGGGACTGATAACCACCTGTTCCTTGTGGACCTGACTTCGAAGAATATTACCGGTAAAGAAGCGAGCGAGATACTGGATAAGATCCAAATAACGGTCAATAAAAACCTCATACCTTTTGATAAAAATTCTCCGGCTCTTACAAGCGGCATAAGGCTTGGCACTCCCGCGGTTACCACTAGAGGCATGAAGGAGAAGGACATGGAAAAGATAGCGGAAATAATCGATAGCGCGATTAAATACAGGCAGGACGAAGGCAAGTCAGAAAAATGCGCGAAAGACGTGGCAAAATTAATAAAGAAATTTCCTCTTTACCCGGAATTAAATAAAACCTAAAGGAGCAATTTATGAAATGCCCATTCTGCGGACATGACGAAGACAAGGTAATCGATTCCAGGGCCAGCGAAGAAGGCCGTTCAATAAGAAGGCGGAGAGAATGCCTTAACTGCCAGCGGCGCTTTACGACATACGAGAACATAGAAGAAACGACCTTAATGGTAGTAAAAAAAGACGGAAGGCGTGAACCGTTTGATAGAAAGAAGATATTAAGCGGGGTCACGAAAGCGTGCGAGAAAAGGCCCATAGGCGCAGAGCAGCTTGAAGCGCTGGCAGATAAAATAGAATACTCGCTCCAGAGTAAATTTGAAAAAGAGGTTCCATCCAAAGAGGTGGGCGAATTATTGATGGAGCTTTTGTATAAGCTTGATGAGGTTGCCTACGTGAGATTTGCCTCAGTGTACCGCCAGTTCAAGGATATCAATCAATTCATGAAAGAACTGAAAGATCTGCTGAGTCACGATAGATAGCCGCTATTTTGTGGTATAGCTTACAAAACCAGCCTTTTTCTGCAGATCCTGAAAGTATTTATTGAACCCTTCTTCTTTTTTATCCGCTAAAAGATTTTCTTTGAATTTATCTTTTTCTTCAATGAATTTTGCTTCTTCTATAGGTTTAATTTCAAGAGGCTGTATTATAATCCAGCCCAGAAGAGTTTTTAAAGGCTTTGATATGCCGCCTATATTTACGGAAAAAGCCGTGTCTACTAATTCTTCGGCAGGCCCTATCTCAGGCACGTAACCATCGCGGCCTATAAAATCAGTTTGTTTTACCTGGAGGCCGTGTTCTTTTACAGCGTCTTCAAGTTTCTCATCGGTTTTAACCCTGCTGATTATATCCAGGTATATCTTTTCTGATTTTTCCCCGGATAGTTTAACCGACCCTTCTTTTATAAATGCCTTTTTGACGCTGTCTTTGACTTTTTCGTAATCAGGGATATAAGGCCCTTTCTTTTCTTTCAGCTGTATGATGTAGAATCCTTTTTCTGTCCTTACGAGCATGTTATTTATTTGATTTTTTTCCAGTTCAAAACCTGCCTTGGTAAATTCATAAGACCACCCTATACCCGGTATTTCTTCGTTAGCGGAGAAAAATCCGGTTTCTTTTATTTCCAGCGAATCTGCTTTCGCCGGCTCTTCCAGATTCTTTTTTAAGTTTACCTGGTCCAAGACTTTATAAGCAAGCTCTTCCGCGCCCGGGTTAGAAAGCGGGATTTCTATATATTTTATATTTACCTCCTCCCCTTTTTTAAAATCCGCTTTATTTTTTTCATAAAAGTCTAAAAGCCCGGGATCCGTATACTGGACATCTTTTTCAGATTCAGCGAAATGAATAAGCGCGTAAGACAATTTTATTTTTTCAAACTTCTTTTTATATTCATTTTTTACGTCTTCGTCATTAACATTGACGACGGCCGTGACGTTATCTTTCAGTTTCGATATTAAAAGGTCGTCTCTCAGCTTCTCCTCGAACGATCTTGCCGTATCCTGCAGCATTGATTTATAGAGTTTTTTGTCGAAAGAACCGTTTCTCTGAAACGCCTGGAACGAGGCTATCTTTTCCACGACTTCCCTGTCAGTCGCGGTTAATTTCTCTCTTTTTGCTTCCTCGATCAGTATTATGCGGCTCCACGCCAGCTGGTTTATAAATTCTGCAGGCGCGTTATTGCCAAAAGACTTTACGGCGTAGTCCCTGGCTACGTTCCACATATTGTAGTAATCGTCGTAAGAAACCTTTTTGCCGAAAAGTTTTCCGGCGTAATCAGGCTTATCGCCTTTATTTTTGCCGGACGTGCCGGCGCCCCATATGACGAAAGCCGGTATTATCAGTATTGCCAGCCCCCACATAATGCGCTTCATATTTTTGCGTTTGCGTAGGAATTTTAATAGCATGATCTGCTCCTTGTCCACCTGCCAGGTGAGCCAATTCTGGCTCACCTGGCAGGTGGACAATATTATATACTTTATACCGTAAAAAATCTATGTTAAAATATCTCTACCATGAAGAATAAACTTATCGCTGAGATTTTTAGGGACATCGCGGAGATCCTGGAGATTAAAGGAGAGAACCCATTCAGGATTCGCGCGTATGAACGAGCGAGCCGGAATATAGAGTCGCTTCCGGACGATGTGGAGGCCTTGATAAAAGAAAACAGGCTGAAAGATGTGGACGGTATAGGCAAAGACCTGGAAGAGAAGATAAAGGAGATCGCGTCTACAGGGAAGCTTAAATACCTGGAGGAATTAAAAAGGGATGTGCCTGAGGGATTGATAGAGATGCTGAACGTGCCTGGTATAGGGCCTAAGACAGCGAAATTATTGTATGAAAAGCTGGACATACAGGACGTAGTCATGCTTGAAAGAATGGCGGCCGCAGGAAAGATACGGGGGCTCGAAGGCATGGGCGAGAAGACAGAGGAAAATATATTGGCAGGTATAGAGCTTTTTAAAAAAGGCAGGGACAGGCTTGATTTAAAGATAGCAATGGATGTGGCCGATGGTTTTGTAACCAGACTGGGTAAATTAAAAGAGGTGAAAAAAATAAGTCCCGCCGGAAGCCTGAGAAGAATGAAAGAGAGTGTCAGGGACATAGATATCCTGATTTCTTCGAACAAGCCTCAGAAGATAATGGAGGTATTTACAACCCTGGCGGATGTAAAAAACATTATCGCGAAAGGCCTCGCAAAGTCATCGGTCCTTACAAAAGATGACATACAGGTGGACGTGAGAGCGGTGGATGAATCGTCTTACGGAGCGGCTTTGATGTATTTTACGGGTTCCAAAGAACACAATATAAAGCTCCGCCAGCTCGCGATAAAAAATGGGCTGAAACTGAATGAGTACGGGATATTTAAAGGAGAAAAAATAATAGCCGGAAAGAGAGAAGAAGATATATATAAGGTGCTAGGCATTTCATATATAGCGCCTGAATTAAGAGAAGACAGGGGCGAGGTAGAGGCCGGCCTTAATAATGCATTGCCGGATTTAGTAGAACTTAAGGATATAAAAGGCGATCTTCACGCGCATTCAACCTGGTCTGACGGAGGAAGTTCAATAGAGGAAGTTGTCATAAAAGCCGGGGAGCTGGGGTATGAATATATAGGTATCACTGATCATTCGCAGGGGCTGAGGATAGCAGGCGGGCTGGATACTCATGAATTAGACCTCAAAAGAAAAGAGATAGAGAGGCTGAATAAGAAATATGAAAATATAAAGATTCTTTTCGGCTCAGAGGTTGACATCGATTCAGACGGGAACCTGGATTATCCGGATGACGTGCTCCGAGAAATGGACATTGTGATAGGCGCTATACACGTGGGTTTTAAACAGTCCAGAGAAGCTATTACAAAACGCATTATAAAAGCGTGCCGGAATAAATACGTGAGCGTGATAGCCCATCCTACAGGCAGATTATGGGGTTCAAGGGATGCGTATGACGTGAATTTTGAAGAGGTTTTCAAGGCGGCAAAGGATACGGGTACGGCGCTTGAGATAAATAGTTTTCCGCAGAGGCTGGACCTGAACGATATAAATTCCAGGATGGCAAAGGATGCAGGCGTAAAGATTGTTATAAATACGGATTCTCATCTTGCGGAACATCTGAGCATGATGAAATTCGGAGTGGCAGTGGCAAGAAGAGGGTGGCTTGAGAAAAAAGACGTATTGAACACCGCTAGCCTGAACAAGCTGAAACTTAAAACTTGGAATTGACTGCGCCAGGCAAGTCTGCTATAATACATCTTGGAAAAGGGGTATAAATGATGAGAAAAGTCTGGATTTTATCGCTATTAACAGCGATTCTTGTGTCTCTGAGCATATTCACGTTTAATATCTTTGGCAGGGAAGATAACCAAGGGCCAAAGGATGACGCGGCACAGCTCTCAGAGAAGATAGACAAGGTTTTAAAGAATCAGGAAGACATAATCGCGCGGCTCGCTGAAATACGCCAGGAGCTGGACGTTATAAGAGTAAGGGCTTCGGCCAGGTAACCTGACGGAGGGTATATGGTTTCTGGAAACGAAGTTTCTGTTCTTATAGCTTTTTCCGCAGGCGTTCTCTCATTTCTTTCTCCTTGCATATTGCCTCTTTTTCCGTCTTACATTACTTACATTACAGGCAGGTCTTTTGAGGATATGAAATCATCAGGAAAATCCTCTGACATAACAAAGCTTACTGTAATAAATTCTTTGTTTTTTATTTTAGGGTTTTCGATTGTATTTGTTCTTTTGGGCATAACATTATCGTATCTGGGGAGTTTTTTCGGGATAAAAAGGTTATGGCTTGAAAAAGCAGGAGGCATATTAATAGTTTTATTCGGCCTTAATATGACGGGGCTTTTCAAGATAGGGTTTTTAAACCGAGGCTCAGGAGTTCCCTTAAAAAGAAAAAAAATCGGTTATCTGGGAACCTTATTGGTCGGAATGATATTTGCGTTTGGCTGGACGCCCTGCGTGGGGCCCATACTTTCAAGCATTCTTATTTATGCATCTGCGCTTAAGAGCCTGCCGGCCGCAGCAATGCTTTTATTATTTTATTCCATAGGGCTCGGCGTGCCGTTTTTAATATCAGGACTTGCCATAAACCAGTTTCTGGCTCTTTTCGCAAAGTTAAGGAATTTTATGCGTTTTATCCCTATTGTTTCAGGCGCATTTCTGATATTAATGGGCGTAACATTATTTTTAGGACAGTTTTCAAGAATCGCAGGCTTATTTGCAAGATAGGGGGAAAAATGAAAAAAATCGCGTTTATCTTTTTAGGAAGCCTGGCTTTAATTATAGCCGCATTTGTTTTAACTAAGCAGCCGGCCATGTCTAAAGATATAGGCTTTGGAAAAAAGGCGCCGGAATTTTCGCTTAGGGACGTTAACGGCCTGGAGAAAAAGCTCTCTGATTTTAAGGGCAAGGTTATAGTGCTTGATTTCTGGGCTACATGGTGCCCGCCCTGCAGAGAGGAGATCCCGCATTTTATCGGTCTTTACGATCAGTATAAAGGCATGGGGCTGGAGATAATAGGCATTGCCCTGGACCAAAACGGAGAAGAGAAAGTCGCTGCATTTACCGCAGAAAATAAAATAAATTATACCGTGCTATTGGGCAATGAAGAAGTAAGCGATCTATACGGCGGAATAGCGGCGATTCCAACGACGTTTATTCTGGATAAAGACGGCAATATCAGAAAAAAATACATAGGATATAACGAAAAAAAAGTATTTGAAAAAGATATAAAGGAGCTTTTGTAAAATGATAGTCACGAAAAATAAACCCTTAGAGGAAATATTAAAATTTCTCGGTTCTTCTTCCAGGATTTTTATAATAGGATGCGGAGATTGCGCGGCTACATGCAAAACAGGAGGAGAGAAAGAGATTGCCCAGATGAAGGCCAGCCTTGAGGCAAATGGAAAAACTGTAACAGGGTGGGCAATGCCTGATTCCCCCTGCGTAGCCAGCCAGATGAAACTCCATTTTGCGAAAAATAAAAAAGCAGTAGATAGCGCGGAAGTTTTTTTAGTTCTTTCGTGCGGTTTGGGCGGCCAGTCAGTGCTTGAAAATGACAGGAATAAAAGGCCTGTCTATATAGGCTGTGATACCATGTTTGGGTCTATACTGGACGCAACAGGCAATGGATTTTTTGAAAGATGCGCCATGTGCGGAGAATGCGTGCTGAATATTACAGGAGGCATATGCCCTATGACAAGATGCGCGAAAGGCCTTTTAAACGGGCCATGCGGAGGTTCCAATAAAGGCAAGTGCGAGGTCGATAAGAATAAGGATTGCGCGTGGATATTGATTTACAATAGACTGAAGGATTTAAACAAGCTGGACGATTTTAAAAAAGTGAAACCGGCTAAAGATCATTCTAAGGTAAACAGGCCGAGAGAAGTCATTCTCGGGTAGCACAAAGGAGCGGTTATGGAAAGTTTTCACACACAATACAGCGAAAAGGTAATGGAGCATTTCAAAAACCCGAAGAATGTGGGCGAGATTCCGGATGCCAATGGGATTGGAAACGTCGGGAATCCCATATGCGGTGATATTATGAGGCTCTATATCAAGGTTAAAGACGGCAAGATACTGGACGCTAAATTCAAGACGTTCGGATGCGGCGCCGCTATTGCAACCAGCAGTATGATTACAGAGCTTGTTAAAGGCAAGACCATAGATGAGGCATTGAAGATTTCCAACAGCGCAGTAGCGGAGGCGCTCGGAGGGCTTCCGAAGATAAAGATGCATTGCTCGGTGCTGGCGGAAGAGGCTCTTAAGTCCGCAATAGATGATTATCTAAAAAAGAAAAAGAAATAGAGTTATCGGCCATGGAAACAAAAGAAGTCTTGAGAAAAAAAATGAAAATAAAGATGAAAAGTCAAAAAGGGTCAGAAAGGAGACAAAGAAGCAGAGCTATACACAAAAAATTATTTCTTCGTGAAGATTTTTTAAAGTCTAGATGCGTGATGCTTTATGTTTCTAAAGGGACCGGGGAGGTAGAAACCGGCTCCGTAATAAAAAAAGCCCTTACAATGGGCAAAAAAGTAGTTTTACCGGTTACGTTGGTGAGGGACAGGGATATAAAACCTGTATACCTGAAGGATATCAAGAGGCTGGAAAAAGGGCCTTACGGCATTTATGAGCCGGTTGGACCCCTGAATAAAAAACCTGCAGCGTTGAAAGACATAAACCTTGTGATAGTGCCAGGAATCGCCTTTGACAAAAAAAACAACCGCATTGGGCGCGGAAAGGGCTATTACGATAATTTTCTGAGGCGTTTTCCTAAAGGCAGGCCGAATGTAGGCCTGGGCTTCAGATTTCAACTGCTGGATAAGGTACCGGCCACAAAAAGAGATATCCCTCTCACCAGCGTCATAACCGACTAAACGATTACTTTCACATAAAATAGCGGGGAGGTGCTGGACATGACAACGAACGTTAAAATAATAATCTACGCAGTGGAAGTCCTGATTTTTATCCTGATATTTTTCGCAGGATATTTTATCAGGAGGTTTTTCGGGGAAAAACATCTTAAAGAGATGGAGGAGAGGACAAAGAAAAATCTCGAAAATTCCAAAAAGGAGTTTGAGAACAGGAAAAAAGAAGTAGAGCTGGAAACAAAAGACCTGAAATTCAAAATACAGTCGGACTTTGAACAGACCACTAAAGACAGGCGCCAGGAGTTGGCCAATTTTGAAAAAAGGGTGCTGCAAAAAGAAGAGAACATAGACAGAAAGGTTGATGTCCTTGACAGAAAAGAAAAAGATATAGGCAGGAGAGAAGGGCTTTTGGTTGACAAGGAAAGGTCCCTCGAATCAAGGCATAATGAGCTTTCGAAGCTGATTGAAGAAGAGAAAGTAAAACTGCAGAGGATATCCGGCTTAAGCGTTGAAGAAGCAAAGAAACTGTTCCTGCAGAGGGTGGAAACAGATGCGCAGAGAGAAGCGCAATTGCTTTTTAAGGATATAGAAGATAAGGCCAGGGAGTCTGCGGATAAAAAGGCTAAAGAGATACTTTCGCTCAGTATGCAGAAGTGCGCCGCGGAGCATGTTACCAATACGACTGTATCTGTTGTGAACCTGCCTAACGATGAAATGAAAGGAAGGATCATAGGCAGAGAAGGCCGCAATATCCGCGCGCTTGAAATAGCTACCGGAATAGACGTGATTATAGATGATACGCCTGAGGCTGTTATCCTGTCCGGTTTCGATATTGTGAAGCGCGAGATAGCGAGGATAAGTTTAGAGCGGCTTTTGCAGGACGGGCGTATTCACCCGGGACGCATCGAAGAAGTCGTTAATAAAGTTAAGCAGGAAATGGAAACCACTATTAAGGAAGAAGGAGAGCGCGCGCTTTTTGAATTAGGGATTCAAAAGATTCATCCTGAAATAGTCAGGCTCATAGGCAGGCTGAAATACAGGACCAGTTACGGACAAAATGCCCTTCAGCACATGAAAGAGGTAAGCATTATTTTGGGCGTCATGGCGGGAGAGCTTAACCTGGATGTGACTCTCGCAAAAAGAATAGGGCTCCTGCACGATATAGGAAAGGCAGTGACTCATGAAGTGGAAGGCCCGCACGCAAAGATAGGCGCTGACCTGGCCAAAAAATACGGCGAGTCGGCAGATATTATAAATGCAATAGCGTCTCATCACGAGGAAGAAGCGCCGAACTCTATTTATGCGGTTCTTCTGCAGGCCGCGGATGCTGTCAGCGCCACAAGGCCCGGGGCGAGGCGCGAGTCCCTCGAGAATTATATAAAGCGGCTTGAAAAGCTGGAAGCTATTGCTGATTCATTCAAAGGCGTTGAAAAGGCGTTCGCGATACAGGCAGGAAGAGAAATAAGGGTAGTTGTCCAGCCTGACAGGATAAGCGACCTTCAGGCAATGGGTTTAGCCAGGGAGATAACGAAGAAGATAGAAGAAGGCCTTGAATATCCGGGCCAGATAAGAGTGACGGTGATACGCGAAACAAGAGCAGTGGAGTACGCTAAATGAGGATACTGTTAATCGGAGATATAGTAGGCAGCCCGGGCAGAGACGCGGTTAAGAAAATAGTTCCGAAACTGCGCAGGGACAGGTCTATTGATTTTGTAATCGCAAATGCGGAAAACGTCGCGGGCGGCTCAGGGCTTACTCCTGAAACCGTTGAGGAGCTGATACAGAGTAAAGTCGATGTCATAACCTCAGGCGATCATGTATGGAAGAAAAAGGAAATCTATGACGCGCTTAACAAGGATAAACGCATCATAAGGCCCGCAAATTATCCCGAGACTTCTCCGGGCTCCGGCATGACAGTTATTTCTCTGGAGAATAAGAAAAAGATAGCTGTGATAAATCTTCTGGGCAGGGTTTTCATGAAGCCGGTCGACTGCCCTTTTGCAGCGGCTGAAAGAGAGCTTAGAAAAATTAATAGAGAAACTAAAATAATCCTGGTAGATATGCATGCAGAGGCTACGAGCGAGAAAATAGCAATGGGAAGGTTTCTGGACGGCAGGGTGAGCGCCGTGTTCGGCACGCACACGCACGTTCAGACGGCGGATGAAAAGATATTTCCGCAGGGCACGGGCTATATAACAGATTTAGGGATGACAGGGCCCCAGGATTCGGTCATAGGCAGGCGCCACGACGCAATCGTAGAACATTTTTTAACATGCATGCCGAAAAAATTTGAGGTAGCGGATAAGGACGTGGAATTGCAGGGAGCCATAGTCAACATAGACGATGAAAGCGGCAAGACGCTTTCGATAGAAAGAGTGAAAGAAAAAATAGAAAATTATCGTTAATATGGAAGATAAGGGAAGATATATTTATACGGTAAGCCAGCTGACCTCGAGCATTAAAATCGTGCTCGAGGACTCATTCCAGAACATATGGATTGACGGAGAGATATCGAATTTCAAGGCTGTCGCGGGCCATTTTTATTTTACGTTAAAGGACGATAAGAGCGAGTTAAAATGCGTCTTTTTTAAAAGCAGCAACGAAAAGATAAAGTTCGAAATAAAAGATGGCATGCAGGTTTTATGCTGCGGGAAAATAAGCATATATGAACAAAGAGGCGTTTATCAGCTTTACGTGGCAAGGATGGAGCCGAAGGGCATAGGAGAACTGCAGCTCGCATTTGAACAGCTTAAAGAAAAACTTTTCAAGGAAGGGCTTTTTGACGAAGCTCATAAAAAGCCGATACCGCTTCTCCCGGAAAGAATAGGAATAGTCACGTCAATCACCGGCGCTGCCATAAGAGATATCCTCCATGTTTTAAATAAAAGATTCTCTAACGTAGAGGTAATTATAAATCCGGTAAAGGTTCAGGGAGACGAGGCTAAAGAAGAGATATCGTCCGCGATAGAAGAGTTTAACAGGCTGGGTAACGTGGATGTTATGATAGTGGGCAGGGGAGGCGGAAGCTTGGAAGACCTGTGGGCTTTTAACGAAGAGATCGTGGCAAGGGCTATATATAATTCAAAGATACCTGTCATAAGCGCCGTGGGGCATGAGATAGACTGGACAATAAGCGATTTCGTAGCGGACATGAGGGCGCCCACTCCTTCTGTGGCTGCGGAAATCGTGATAGCGAAAAAAAGCGAACTGGCGGACAGGCTGGATGAGATAGAAAAAAAGATAACAGATTTTCCGATGGACATAGTGAAGGAGTACGAGCAGAGGCTGGACGAGATTGAAGTTGGCATGGTTTTGAGGTTCAGGCATTATATTGAATTAAAGGAAGAAAATTTTAAGTTATTTTCCGAGAAGATACAGATATTAAGCCCTCTGGGTATTCTGGGCAGGGGTTATAGCATCAGTTTTAAACTTCCGGATAGAAAAATAATAAAAAATAGCCAGGCTCTTAAAAAAGGGGATTTAATAGAGACGAGGGTTTCGAAGGGTAGTTTTACAAGTAAGGTAGAATAACACCTGCCAGGTGAGCCAATTCTGGCTCACCTGGCAGGTGGACAAGGTTAATGGAGGAGATATGGCGAAAGAATTGAAATTTGAAGAGATGATGAAGAAGCTGGAGCAGATCGTAAGCGAGCTTGAGAGCGGAGATATGCCTCTTGAAGAATCATTAAAAAAATATGAAGAAGGCGTAAAATTAATCCAGGCCTGCAGGAAAAGGCTGGACGAAACAAAGCGCAAGGTAGAGGTGCTGATAAAGAAAGACGGAAAGATTATTCTGGAGTCTTTCAAAGAGTAGAATAACGCCTGGTCCACCTGTCAGGTGAGCCAGGATAAGGATAGGATTGGCTCACCTGACAGGTGGACCAGATTTGAAATGGATATTAAAAAATACATAGCGCATAAAAAAAACATTATAGATAAAGCCCTGGATAAATATCTTCCCCTGGCTAGGCTGAAGCCGCAGGTAATACACAAGGCTATGAGGTATTCAATATTCCCTGGGGGCAAAAGAATAAGGCCTATATTTACTATTGCGGGGTTTGAGGCGTGCGGCGGGAAAGGCGATCTGGCAGTACCTGTTGCGTGCGGCGTGGAATTAATACACTCTTATACCCTTATACATGATGATATGCCCTGCATGGATAATGATGATTTCAGGCGCGGTAAACATACGTGCCACAAAAAATTCGGGGAAGACATAGCGCTTCTGGCAGGAGACGGGCTTCTTACCTTAGCGTTCCAAATAATCGCGGAGTCAGGGAATATCGATGTTATAAAAGAGATATCAAAAGCAATCGGGACCCGCGGTATAATAGGCGGGCAGGTCGCGGATATCCTGGGCAAAGATAAAGATATTGAATATATCAATTTGAAGAAGACAGCGGCGCTGTTTGAAACAGCGGTAAAATCAGGCGGAATAATTAAAGGCGCAGGCAAGCGGGAGATAGATGCCCTTGGAAACTTTGGAAGGGATATAGGGCTTACGTTTCAGCTTTTAGATGATTTGAAAGATGAAGACGGATATGCAAGGCTCTACGGCGCAGGCCGCACAAAAGAAAAAGCAGAATTTTTAGCAAAAAGAGCAAAGAGCCATTTGAAAATTTTCGGCAAGAGAGCGGACGCGCTCCTGAAATTAGCGGGCCTGATCCGTTAACAGGCAGGGCAGGGATATGGCAGAGAGATTATTGGATAATATAAATAACCCCGGGGATTTAAAAAAACTGAGCGTGGATGAATTACCTATCCTGGCTCAGGAGATACGGGAGATGATTATAAATAACGTGGCTTTTTCGGGCGGGCATCTGGCGTCCAGCCTGGGGGCAGTAGAGCTTATAATAGGCATTCATTATTGTTTAAATGCGCCTGAGGATATTATTATATGGGACGTGGGGCATCAAGCATACGCCCATAAGATTTTAACCGGAAGAAAAGATAGATTTGATACGCTTCGTAAAATAGGCGGCCTTAGCGGGTTTCCGAATAAATACGAAAGCGAATACGACGTATTTACAACAGGCCACGGATCAACCTCTATTTCTACAGCGCTGGGTATGGCTGCAGCAAGAGACCTGGAACAGAAGAATTACAAAGTTGTGGCGGTGATAGGCGACGCGTCTCTTGGGGGCGGGATGGCGCTGGAGGCTTTGAATCACGCGGGGCACCTGCATAAAGACATGCTCGTTATCCTGAATGATAACGAGATGAGCATATCAAAGAGCGTGGGAGCCTTGAGTAAATATTTGAACAGGATAATTACAGCGCCTGCGTATAACAAGATAAGAAAAGACGTCGAGAACCTGCTTTCCAGGGTCCCCCGTTTTGGTTTCAGGGTTATACGCTCGGCAAGAAGGCTAGAGGAAGGGCTTAAAAATCTGCTTGTCCCGGGCATGCTTTTTGAAGAGCTTGGGCTGAGATATTTCGGCCCTATTGACGGAAATAATATTGCCGCAGTTATAGGCACTATAAAAAATATTATAAACATGAATGAGCCTGTTTTACTGCACGTGGTTACAAAAAAAGGAAAAGGCTATAGTTTTGCGGAAAAAGGGCCTGAAAAATTCCACGGCATATCTTCTTTTAATGTGAATACAGGAGAAAAAACAGCTGCGGCAGATATAGAAAAGCAGGATGTTGAATCCGAAGAAAGTTTCACGAAAGCTTTTGGCAGTAAAATAATAGAGATGGCTGAACGCGATAAAAAGATAGTAGCTATCACAGCCGCAATGCCGGAAGGCACAGGGCTTGATAAATTCGCGAATCTTTTTCCTGATAGATTTTTTGACGTAGGCATGGCTGAGCAGCACGCTGTGGGTTTTGCCGCAGGCCTGGCAAGAGCAGGTTTTAAGCCGGTAGTGGCTATATATTCTACTTTTTTACAACGTTCTTATGACCAGATACTTCATGACGTATGCCTTCAGAATCTGAACGTAATATTGATGCTGGACCGCTCAGGCCTTGTAGGCGAAGACGGGCCTACGCATCATGGCGCGTTTGATATCAGTTATATAGGGCATCTGCCGAATATTGTGTCTATGGCTCCGAAAGATGAAGATGAATTGAAAAATATGTTTGAATGGGCTGTGTCTTATGATAAAGGCCCTGTTGCGATAAGATATCCCCGCGGCTCCAGCTATGCTTTTCACACGGGCTCCGGGAATAGCGCGCCTATAAATTTAGGCAAAGGAGAATTGCTGAAACAAGGTAAAGATGTGACAATAGCGGGCGTAGGTTACATGTCTAACATTGCGCTGGAGGCAGCGTCTTTTCTAATGAATGAAGGCATAGATTGCGAAGTCATAAACGCGAGATTTATCAAACCCGTAGACATAGATTTGATAATCGAGTCGGTTCTAAAAACAGAAAAGCTGTTTACAATAGAAGAAGGCGTTATCGGAGGAGGATTCGGCTCAGGAGTTTTAGAATTAATTATTGATAAAGTAGAGAAACATATTATAATTAAAAATATAGCCTTGCCTGACAGGTTTATTGAACACGGGGACAGGCAGGTGTTGTTAGATAAGTATGGATTGTCTTCGAAAAAGATAGCAGAGGCAATAAAAAAAGAATGGCAAAGATAAAGATTGATCCGGAAAAATGCAAGGGCTGCGGGCTCTGTGTTTTATATTGTCCAAAAGGCCATATAAAACAGTCCAAGTCGCTCAATAAAAAAGGGGCATATCCTGTTGAAATTATAGAAAAAGACGGATGCTCAGGGTGTTCTTTTTGCGTAATTATATGCCCTGACCTGTGTATAACAATATATAAATAGGTGGCAAGGGTGGTATTATGGTAAAAAAAGTTTTAATGTGCGGGAACGAGGCGTTAGCAGAGGCTGCGATAATAGCTGGCTGCAGGTTTTACGCAGGATATCCTATCACGCCTCAGAATGAAATACCTGCTTATATGTCAAAGCGCATGCCGGAGGCAGGAGGAGTTTTTATACAATCCGAAAGCGAGCTCGCGGCTATAAATATGGTATTCGGCTCGTCGCTTACAGGCGCAAGGGCAATGACATCTTCTTCGAGCCCTGGTATAAGCTTAAAACAGGAAGGCATATCTTACCTTGCGGCATGCGAGCTCCCGGCAGTTATTGTTAATATCATGAGAGGCGGGCCTGGGTTAGGCAATATTGGGCCGAGCCAGAGCGATTATTTCCAGGCTGTTAAAGGCGGAGGCCACGGCGATTATCACCAAATAGTCATTGCGCCGGCATCTGTGCAGGAGATAGCTGATTTAACAATGCTTTCATTTGACCTGGCGGATAAATACAGGATGCCTGTTATGATACTCGGAGACGGGATATTAGGGCAGATGATGGAGCCTGTGGAATTTAAGGCCAGAGCGAAGCCTGAAATCAAAAAAGACTGGATACTGGACGGGTGCAAAAGAAGGAAGCCGAGGATTATAAAGTCGCTTATTTTGAGTGAAGCAGAACTTGAAAAGTTTAATTTAAAATTACAGAAAAAATATAAAGAGATAAAAGATACAGAGCCCAGAAGCGAGGTCTTGTATGGAGACGACAGCGAGATTATGCTGGTTGCTTATGGCACCCCAAGCAGGATCTGTAGAAGCGTTGTGGAGAATCTCCGTAAAAAAGGTAGATCGATAGGCATGGTGAGGCCGATAACATTATGGCCGTTTCCTGAAGGCGCGCTTAAGAAACTGGCAAAAAATGTTAAATCATTTTTAGTTGTAGAGATGAGCTGCGGCCAGATGGTAGAGGACGTGAAGCTGGCCATAGATTGCGCTAGACCAGTGCATTTTTACGGCCGCACAGGCGGCGAGATCCCGGGTGAAGACGAGATAATAAAAGAGATAGATAATATCTATGAATAAGATTAAAAATAAGCCGGACAGCATGAAAGAAGCTGTCACTCATTATTGCGGAGGCTGCGGCCATGGTATCGTGCACAGGGTCATATGCGAGGTTGTGGATGATCTTGGGATAAGAGAGAAACTTATAGGCATAGCGCCCGTAGGGTGCGCTGTCATAGCGTATGATTACTGGGATTTCGACGTGACAGAGGCAGCGCATGGCAGGGTTCCGGCAGTCGCTACCGGTATAAAACGTTCCCTGCCTGACAGGATAGTATTTGGTTATCAGGGCGACGGAGATCTGGGAGCCATAGGGACAGCTGAAATAATACATGCGGCAAATAGAGGCGAGAACATTACAATCTTTTTCGTTAATAATACGGTATATGGCATGACCGGCGGCCAGATGGCGCCTACTACTTTAATAAAGCAGAAAACCGCGACTACGCCTTCAGGCAGAGAGCAGAAGATGCACGGCTTTCCTTTAAAGGTATGCGAATTATTATCTGTATTGCCGGGCGTTGTGTATGCGGAAAGGGTTTCTATTCATAACCCGCAGAATGTTTTAAAGGCTAAAAAGGCGATAAAAAAGGCATTTGAAAATCAGATAAAGGGTTTGGGTTTTTCAATCGTTGAGGTTCTTTCGCCGTGCCCCAC
>JAPLMD010000046.1 GCA_026387235.1 Candidatus Omnitrophota bacterium | reverse complement strand
AGGGCTATTTCCAAATAAGTCATTGACTATGGAGTTTCCTAATATCCCAGAATCTTATCTTGCTGATTTTATAAGGGGCTATCTTGATGGAGATGGCAGTGTTATTATAGAAAAATACAAAAAAGACAGGGAAGATAGAAGATTAAAAACAATATTTACTTCTGGAAGTAAAAAATTTCTAGAGAGTTTAGATAAATGCCTGCAGAATTATTGTTGTATAGATGGACCTAATCTATACAACAGTCATAGAAGTTACCAGTTAGTCTATAGAGGCTGGAAAGCAAAGAAAACTTTGGATTTTATTTATAAAGATGTAAGCGATCCTTTATATTTGAGACGCAAATATTCTACTTACAGAAAGGCAATAAAAGAATTGAAGTTTAAACATCATGGCGACGTACCCAAGTAGCAAGGGAACGGTCTGCAAAACCGTTATGCATGGGTGCAAATCCCATCGTCGCCTCCGAATTTTGCCGGGGTGTCGAAATTGGCAAACGAACTAGACTTAAAATCTAGCGTCCGTAAGGATTTGAGGGTTCGAGTCCCTCCCCCGGCACCAGATTTTACGAAGTAAAATTTCAGGACCCATAGCGCAGTTGGTTAGCGTGTCCGCCTCGGCGGAAGGTCAGAGAATGGGCGGTTGGCGCAGCCTGGTTAGCGCGCCACGTTGACATCGTGGAGGTCACTGGTTCGAGTCCAGTACCGCCCACCACGTTATTTTAGAATTGCCAACTAGCGACTTAAGATTAAAAGGTGAAAATGGCAGAAAATTTAGACGCTTTACGACATAGCTGTTCTCATGTAATGGCAGACGCTGTAAAAAGGCTTTTTCCTGACGCGCAGCTTGCCATAGGCCCTTCCATTGAAGATGGGTTTTACTATGATTTTGATCGATCAGAGCCTTTTAAACCGGAAGATCTGAGCGCGATAGAAAAGGAAATGTCCAAGATCATAAAAGAGGATTTGGAATTTAAAAGAGAAGAGATCTCTAAAAAAGAGGCGTTAAAATTATTTGCAAAAGAACCTTACAAGGTCGAGCTCATAAATAAATTAGAAGGCGGCACGGTTTCTATTTATGCTCACGGGAAATTTGTGGATTTATGCAAAGGCCCTCACGTAAAATCCACAGGAGAAATAAAGGCATTTAAACTTTTAAGCATAGCCGGAGCGTACTGGCACGGCATTGAAACAAACCCGATGCTTCAGAGGATATACGGCACGTGTTTTGAGACTGGCGCTGCGCTCGAAGATTATTTAAATAAAATAGAAGAGGCAAAAAAACGGGACCACAGGAAGCTGGGTAAAGAACTGGATTTATTCAGCTTCCATGACGAAGTCGGGCCGGGCCTTGTATTTTATCACCCGAAAGGCGCTCTTCTAAGGATGATCATAGAAGATTATGAGAAAAAAGAACACCTGAGGCGCGGATACCAAATTGTAATGGGGCCTCATATTTTAAAATCAGACATATGGGTCACGTCAGGCCATTATGAATATTACAAAGACAACATGTATATATTTAAAGTCGATGAAGAGGAATACGTCATAAAGCCGATGAATTGTCCCGGGCATATGCTGATTTATAAATCAAAGATGCGCAGTTATAGAGACCTTCCTATACGTTATTTTGAACTTGGCAATGTGTACAGGCGGGAGAAGACAGGGGTATTGCACGGGCTTTTAAGAGTAAGAGGTTTTACGCAGGATGACGCTCATATATTCTGCCTTCCTGATCAATTGGAGCGGGAGATAGCCGGAGTAATAGATTTTGTAATGGACACAATGAAGGTTTTTGGATTTAAGGATTATAAGATAGACCTTTCTACGAGGCCGTCGAAGTCTATAGGAACAGACGAGATGTGGGAACGCGCTACCGGAGCGCTTAAAAAATCGCTTGATACAAAGGGTATGAGCTATGAAATCAACGAAGGCGAAGGCGCGTTTTATGGCCCAAAGATAGATATAATGGTTAAAGATGCTCTCGGAAGGCCATGGCAATGCGCGACAGTCCAGTGCGATTTTGCGCTGCCGGAGAGATTCGATCTTACTTATATTTCAAGCGAAGGCAAAAAAGAAAGGCCTGTAATGCTCCACAGGGTAATATTGGGCAGCATGGAGCGGTTTATAGGGACTCTCATAGAACATTATACAGGCGCATTCCCCGTGTGGCTTGCCCCTACGCAGGTTCTAGTGATACCGATTACCGACCGCTCGCATGATTACGCGGATGCTATCTTAAAGCAATTACAGGATCTAGACATAAGAGCAGAGGTTGATAAAAGAAACGAAAAACTGCAGTATAAAATAAGAGAAGGCGAATTAAATAAAATCCCTTACATGCTGATAATCGGAGACAGAGAAAAAGAGGCCGGGACAGCTTCGCTTCGCGCAAGAAAAGAGGGAGATATAGGCGCGGTTAAGATAGATGAATTTTTAGAGAGGGTTAAAAAAGAAATTAAAAACAGGCTATAGCGTTCGGCGATAGTTGCCGGATAAACAGGAGGTGATTTTTATTTCTAAAGATCTAAGAATCAATCAAAGAATACGCGTAAAAGAAGTAAGGCTCATAGGCCCCGAAGGCGAACAAATGGGTATCGTAAATACCCAGGACGCATTGCAAAAAGCAGAGGATTCCGGGCTTGATCTGGTTGAGGTTGCAGGACAATCGTCCCCGCCTGTTTGCAGGATAATGGACTACTCCAAATATAAATATGAACAGGAAAAAAAGGAAAAAGAGGCGCGCAAACACCAGAAGACAGTGCATCTTAAAGAGATAAAGATGAAACCGAACATAGAAGAGCATGATTATCAAGTCAAGCTCCATCATATGAAAAGATTTCTTGGAAGAGGGGACAAGGCGAAACTTACAATGACCTTCAGAGGCAGAGAGATGAGTCATATGAATATAGGGAAAAAAATTATGGACAGGGTTGTTGCTGACTTGAGCGAGGCAGGGGAAGTAGAAAAAGGCCCAATGATGGAAGGCAGAAATATTATGATACATTTTATGCCGCGCCCATTAGTTGGCGCAAAGAATATCAAGGAGAAGGAAAATGCCTAAATTAAAAACAAACAAAGGGGCCAGAAAAAGATTAAAAATCACAAAAAACGGCAAGCTCATGAGATACAAGCCGGGCAGGCGCCACATACTTACGTCTAAATCTTCAAAAAGAAAAAGAAAGATGAGAAGGTGCATACAAGTGCTGGGCATGGAGGCGAAGATAACCAAGAAGCTGTTACCATACGGCTAAAGAGCCCCTCGTCCCGAGCTGCTAGCAACTAAGGATAATGCAGCGAGGGACTCGGGATCAAATTTTGTTTCACAAAATTTGGGAGGCAATCAAATGTCACGCGCAAAATACGGGCCGGCATCCAGAGCCCGCAGAAAAAAAGTTTCCAAAATGGCAAAAGGCTACCGTGCAGGCAGAAGCAAGCTGCACAGGGTAACGCTGGAAACATTGAAAAAAGCCCTGATGTACGGCACAAGAGACAGGCGCGCCAAAAAAGGCACGTTCAGAAGATTATGGATTTTGAGAATTTCCAATGCTTGCAAGGAACTCGATATATCATATTCTAAGTTCATGAAAGGCCTTAAAGACGCGAAGATAGGTTTGAATAGAAAAGTCCTGTCAGACATGGCTGTCAATGATAACCATGCGTTTAAAAAATTAGTAGAGAGCGTTCAAAAGAAATAGCTGCAGGGGCTGAATATTATATGTTTAAACTACAACCCGCACAATTAGTGGCTGTAAGTTTTCTTATGATTATAATCATAGGGGGAGCTGTGTTGTCGCTTCCCCAGAGTTCGAGCCCAGGGCATTCTTTAAGCCTGATAGACGCTTTTTTTACTGCCACAAGCGCTACGTGCGTTACAGGCCTTGCTGTAAAAAATATCGGGAAAGATTTCTCTATGTTCGGCCAGATGGTTATATTGTTTCTGATACAGATAGGCGGTTTGGGTATCATGACGCTGTCCACATTTTTTGCTATTATACTTGGCAGAAGGTTTACCCTGAGAGAAAATGTTATCATGAAAGGCGCGCTGGACCAGGATAGCGCAGAAAAACTAAAAGCCCTGATTATATATATCCTTTTTCTTACTTTCGCCATAGAAGCTATAGGCGCGTTATGCCTGTGGCCCAGATTTGGCAGTTTTTATTACGCAATATTTCACTCTGTGTCAGCATTTTGTAACGCAGGTTTTTCTCTTTATACGAATAACCTGGAAAATTTTAGGAGCGACATTGTTGTAAATAGCACTATAATGGTTCTGATAATCCTGGGTGGCTTGGGATTTATGGTATTGGTGGATGCAGGGAGGTTTTTTAGAAATCTTTTTAAGAAGGTTTTTTTTAAAAGAAAAAATCAGGGCTTTAATCTTTTTTCAAAAGTAAGCCTGCAGACAAAGATAGTGGTGTCTATAACGTCTATATTAATTCTTTTAGGCGTGTTTGTTTTTCTTGTTCTGGAGAACGGCAAGATGCTCTACGGCCTGGGAATAAAAGACAAGCTGCTCATATCTTTTTTTCAATCTGTCACGCCCAGGACAGCAGGTTTTAACACGGTGGCTATAGGTAACCTGGCAAGCCCCACGTTATTTTTTATGATCATACTCATGTTCATAGGCGCTTCTTCCGGCTCTACGGGAGGAGGCATTAAGGTAAATACCCTGGGCGTTCTCATCGGAGGGGCCTGGAGCATGGTGAAAAACAGGGACAATGTCCACCTCTTTAAAAAGACAGTGCCCAAGATTATTTTTAGAAGATGCGTTATGATAGCAGGTCTTGCAGGCGCTTGGCTTGTAATATTTACTATGCTTTTAAGTTTTGTTGAAGCCGGCAAAGAAGCAATGCCTAATTATTTTTTAAGAATATTATTTGAGGTCACGTCTGCGTTCGGCACAGTGGGGCTTTCAACAGGCATCACCCCTATTTTGAGCTCTTTTGGAAAATTTCTTTTAATGATGACTATGTTCGCCGGGAGAGTCGGCCCGCTGACTCTCGCGTTGGCAGTGGCGATTAAAGAAGATAAATTTTTGTATAGATATCCCGAAGAAAAAATAATGGTAGGTTAATCAAGAGAGGTGAGATATGAGACAGTTCGCGGTAATAGGCCTTGGAAGATTCGGAATGAGCGTTGCAAAGACATTGACTGAACAGGGTTGCCAGGTTTTGGCTATTGATAAGGATGAAGAATTGGTCCAGGATGCGTCTGAATTTGTAACAGAAGCGGTCCAGGTGGATTCTACCGACGAAAAGTCGCTGAAGGCGGTCGGGATAAAAAATGTAGATGTGGCAGTAGTTGGCATAGGCACGAATCTGGAGGCGTCAATACTTACCACGCTTACCCTGAAAGAGATGGGCGTGCAGGAGATAGTGGCGCGCGCTATTACCCAGGAGCATGGCAAAGTGCTTGAGAAGGTGGGCGCCACAAAAGTAGTGCTCCTTGAAAGAGACATGGGCATAAGAGTAGCGAATTCTCTCGTATCCCCGTCTATAATAGAGCACATATATCTTTCTCCGGAATACAGCATAATGGAGACCCTGGCGCCTCAGATTTTCATAGGCAAATCCATAGGAGATTTGGACATAAGGGCGAGGCACGGCTTGACTATAATAGGCGTCAGAAAAAAAGACCAGCCAAACAATAAGGTATGCGAGCTCAACATAGCTCCCAGAGCTGATTATGTGATAATACAGGGGGATGTTCTTATATTGCTTGGTTCAAATGAAAATCTGAATAAGTTCAAACAGATAGACAAATAGGGGGTAAGATGAAGTTTATAGATAAATTAAAGGATATAGAGAAAAAGGCCATAAAGGAGATATCTGATTCTTCGAATATCGGAGAGTTGGAAAATGTCAGAGTCAAATACCTTGGCAGAAAAGGCATTGTCACAGATGCTATCAAAGGCATAAAAAGCGTTCCTAAAAAAGACAAGCCCGAAGCAGGAATGTTTATCAATAAACTGAAGCAGAAAATAACCCTTTTATTAGAAGAGAGAGAAAAAGGGTTCATGACAAAAGAGACTGTGATTTTTGAAAATAACGACATGACCCTCCCGGGCATAAAAAGAGAGCTGGGGCACGTTCACCCTTTAGTGAAAACAACGCAGGAGATAATAGAGATTTTCGGGAAAATGGGCTTTAAAGCAGTGGAAAGCCCTGAGATAGAAACGGAATATTATAATTTCGAAGCGCTGAACATTCCGAAAAATCACCCCTCCAGAGAGACCTTCCACACGTTTTATATTGAAAACGGAAATCTCTTGAGGAGCCAGACGTCTACAAGCCAGATACGAGTTATGGAAAAAGAAAAGCCGCCTATACAGGTGATACACGCGGGCAAGGTTTACAGGCCTGACGCTGTTGACGCCAGCCACTCCTTTATGTTTTATCAAATAGAAGGGTTTATGGTGGATAAAGGCATTCAATTCTCGGATCTTAAAGGTGTTTTGGAAAGGTTCGCGAAGGAATATTTCGGAGATAAAGTTAAGATGAGGTTCAGGCCTCATTTTTTCCCGTTTACAGAGCCTTCCGCAGAAGTCGATATATCGTGTTTTATCTGCGGCGGTAAAGGCTGCAGGGTTTGTTCGCATAAAGGCTGGCTTGAAGTCCTAGGTTCAGGCATGATAAATCCAAGGGTGTTTGAATTTGTAAAGATAGACCCTTCTGTCTATACAGGTTTTGCGTTTGGCATGGGCGTGGATAGAATCTGCATGTTGAAATACGGTATTGATGACATCCGTTTATTATACGAAAACGATGTGCGGTTTTTAAAACAGTTTTAATCAAGGAGGGCTCATGGAAAGACTTGGAAGATTTTTAGGCGCGTTTTTATTTATCATGTTGTTTATGGGCATATATAGCATGGCGGAAGATATAACGCTCACGACGTATTATCCTGCCCCTTACGGCGCGTATGATGAACTTACAACAACAGGGGATACATATTTAGCTACAACCTCTGGCAACGTCGGCATAGGCGCTACCAGCGCCAGCAATAAATTAGACGTAACCGGCACAGTAAACGCTACAGCTTATTCAGTAAATGGCACAGCAGGTTTCACTGGAACTTTTCTAGATTTAAACGGAAAAATAGTCACAGTTAAAAACGGTATTATTATCAGTGTTATATAAACAACGGCGGGGGTTTTATGCGAGTTAGTTTTGATTGGTTAAAAGATTTTTTGGAGTTAAAAATAGAAGCAAATAAAGCCCAGAGTTTTCTTACAATGACAGGGCTTGAGATTACTTCTATAGCTGATATAGACGGCGACCATGTCATGGAAATAGAAGTTACGCCTAACAGGCCTGACTGCCTTTCTGTCTTAGGTATTGCCAGGGAACTGAGCGCTGCATCCGGGATTCCCATAAAATACCCTGATTCAGTTAAAAAGAATCTAATGAAGAAAGCAGGCGCCAAGGGCGGCGTAAAGATAGAGATTTTAGATAAACACGCCTGTCCCCGCTATGTCGGATGCATAATGAAAAATGTTAAAGTGGAGCCTTCCCCTAAATGGCTGGTCCAGAGGCTGAACGCCATGGGAGTGCGGTCTGTAAATAACGTTGTAGATATAACAAATTATGTGCTCTTTGAATTAGGTCAGCCTTTGCACGCATTTGATTTAGATAAACTTGACCAGAAGCGCATAGTAGTGAGGCGAGCCAAAAAAGGCGAAAGTATAGTGACTATCGACGGGATTACCAGGGCCTTGAATCCAAATGTGCTTGTAATAGCTGATGCGGTTAGGCCTGTTGCTGTTGCGGGTATTATGGGCGGCAAGGATACAGAGATAACCGCTGAAACTAAGAATATTTTAATAGAGAGCGCGTGTTTTGACCCGGTAGTTATAAGAAAGGCTTGCCGTGAACTAGGGCTTGCGTCAGAGTCAAGCTATAGATTTGAGAGGGGAGTTGATCAGGGAATGATATTTGCCAGCAGCATCAGGGCGCAGGAATTAGTTAAAGAGATAGCAAGCGGGAGAGCAGCAGGCGAGATGAGCGACGCAGGCTCCGGGATAGAAAAGGAAAAAGAGATCACTCTTTCCCTGGATGAAGTAGCCAGGATATTAGGCATAGACATAAGCCCGGAAAGGATAAAAGACATATTTAAAAAATTAAACCTTAACCCTATTAAGAAGAAAAACCATATATATGTAACAATCCCTTCTTACAGGCAAGATCTCAGCAGAGACATAGATCTCATAGAGGAGATTGCAAGGCTTTATGGTTATGATAATGTTCCTGCGAGACTGCCTTCTTTTACGCCTCAGAAGATATATCAGCTTGAGAAGAAAACAGTTTCTATTGAAAACGAGATACGGAAGATCTTATGCGGCATGGGCCTGAATGAAATCATGACATACTCACTAACCAGCAGAAATACCGTAGAGCGCCTCGGCATCCCGCTGGAAAATTTGGTAAGCTTGAAAAATCCTATGAGCTCGCAGCAGGAGGTCATGAGGCCGAGCCTTTTATCGGAAATGCTGGAGGTTTTGAATTGGAATCTAAATAGAAAAAATACCCTGCTCCAGCTTTTTGAGCTCAATAAAGTCTATATCATGAATAAGGAGACCGGCCAGGCTGAAGAAAAAATGCATCTTTCAATAGGGATATGCGGGAATAAACCCGGGAATTGGAAAGAAAAACCAAGGGACTTGGATTTTTTTGATTTAAAAGGCATAATTGAGATTCTTATGGGCTCTCTCGGCGCGGCCGGGTATAGGATAGAAAAAACAACGCACCCTTCTTTAAAAGAGAACATGTCTACAACTGTCAATGCAGGCGGTAAGGCTTGCGGAGTCTTTGGCGAGGTTAAAGAAGATGTGGCAAGAAGATTTGATATAAAGAAAAAGGTTTACGCGGCGGAGATATCCCTGGATGATCTGCTCATATGCGCTAATCTTAAAAAGACATTTACCGCGCTGCCTAAATACCCGTCTATTAAAAGAGATATAGCGATTTTGTTAGATGATATAATTGACGCCTCCGTGATATATGACGTGATAAAAGAAGAGGCGAGGGAGCTCGTGAAAAGCGTGGACGTTTTTGACCTTTATAAAGGCCAGCAGATACAGGAAGGCAAGAAAAGCCTGGCATATACGATAGAATACCGCTCGGACGAAAGAACCCTCAACGATAAAGAAGTGAATGATATTCATAAAAAGGTGCAGGACGCGCTTACGAAGAGGCTAGGCGCTCAGATTAGATAACATAGCAAGCTGGAGAGGTTGATTTTTTTATATTATTGTGTTATACTTTAGTTGTCCCTGCGATGTGCGTGGTGGAATGGAAGTTTTTGAGCCAACACCAAATACTGGGGAGCCTAACTTCAGATGTGGCTGTAAGCCTTGGCATTTACAAGGAAACAATAAACACCTGAGAGGGCGCCTACGTGCTTAATGGGTTCAATTAAGCATCCTTCCACACGGCATATGTGGGGATTTTTTTATGGCCGACCTTTTTGAATCCCAGAAAAAAATTACAGAAAAAAAATACCCTTTACCTGTCAGGATGCGGCCTCGCACGCTCAAAGAATTTGTGGGCCAGGAGCATATCCTGGGCGAAGGAAAGCTCTTAAAAAGAGCAATAGACGCTGACAGGATTGTCTCTCTTATTCTTTATGGCCCGCCGGGGACAGGGAAGACTGCTCTTGCGCACGTAATAGCCAATGTCACCAAGGCCTATTTTCATGAGATAAATGCTGTGGCTTCAAATGTTCAGGAACTAAAAGATGCTATAAAAAGCGCTAAAGAACGCGAGAAGGCGCTTGGTAAGAAAACAATCCTTTTTATAGACGAGATACATAGATTTAATAAATCTCAACAGGATGTCTTGATGCCTGATGTTGAGACAGGGAATCCTGTGCTTGTAGGAGCCACGACGCACAACCCGTTTTTTTCATTGATAGCCTCTCTCATATCCCGCTCCATTGTTTTCGAATTAAAAAAATTATCAAAAGAAAACATAATACAAATTCTGAAAGCCGGCCTGAAGGATAAAGACCGCGGGCTCGGCAGCATTAATATTAAAATAGACCAAAAGGCATTGGATTTTTTAGCGGAGGCCTCGGACGGAGACGCGAGGATTGGGCTTAATGCGCTTGAAGTAGGGGCTTTGACCACTAAGCCCGAGAAAGGCGGTATTATTGATTTTAATCTCAAGGTGGCGGAGGAATCCATACAGAAGAAAGCAGTTGTTTACGATAAAGACGAAGACGGACACTATGATACCATATCAGCTTTTATTAAAAGCATGCGGGGTTCAGATCCTGACGCTGCATTATACTGGCTTGCAAAAATGCTTTACGCCGGAGAGGACCCGAGATTTATTGCCAGGCGTATTGTAATCTGCGCGGCAGAAGATGTAGGCAATGCCGATCCCCAGGCGCTAGTAGTCGCGAACGCGGCAATGCAGGTATCTGAATTTGTCGGGATGCCGGAAGCCAGGATTCCCCTTGCCCAGGCAGTTTGTTACATTGCATGCGCTCCAAAAAGCAACGCGGCGTATCTCGGGATAGACAAAGCCATGAAAGATGTAGGAGAGGGCAGGACTTTAGAGATTCCAAAGCATTTAAAAGATGCAAATTACCCTGGAGCAGAAAAATTAGGCCATGGCATCGGATATAAGTATGCCCATGATTACAAAGGACATTATGTAGACCAGGAATATATCCCTGAAAAAAGGGTTTATTACGTGCCAACCGATATTGGCTACGAAAAAAAGATCAAAGAATACTTAGATAAATTAAGAATGCCTAAAGAAGACACCCCGTAGGCGGGGGTGGTTAGAGAGATATGAATAAAAAAGCAGTGGCGTTACTTTCAGGCGGTTTGGACAGCACTCTTGCCGTCAAGCTTATGCTTGAGCAGGGGATAGAGGTGCATGCATTAAATTTTTTAACAGTTTTCTGCACATGCACAAAAAAGGGCTGCGCTCACCAGGCGACAAAAGTGGCGCAGGAATTAAAGGTGCCGCTTAAAGTAATGAATATAACGAAAGAGTATATGGAGGTTGTCAAAAACCCAAAACATGGCAGGGGCAGGAACATGAATCCCTGCATTGACTGCAGGATTTTTACTTTTAAGAAGGCAAGGGAATTTATGGATGAAATAGGCGCTTCATTTGTGATTACAGGAGAAGTCCTGGGCGAACGGCCGATGTCACAGAGAAAAGACGCTATTAGGATCATAGAAAAAGAATCAGGCTTGGCAGGTCTTATCGTAAGGCCGTTATCAGCTAAATTATTTGAGCCCAGTACCCCGGAAAAGTCTGGGATAGTAGACAGGAATAAGCTTTTAGACATCCAGGGCCGCAGGCGCACTGCTCAAATAGCCTTAGCAAAAAATTTCAATATAAATGATTACCCCTGCCCTGCCGGCGGGTGCCTTTTAACAGACAAAGGTTTTTCAGACAGGATCAGGGATCTTTTTAAATATAACCCTGATTATGATATCAGCGACTTGCATCTTTTAAAAATCGGCAGGCAGTTCAGGATATCGGATGAGGTAAAGTTATTTGTAGGCCGTGATGAAAAAGAAAATGAAACGCTTTTATCCTTTTCAAAAGACGGAGATTATATCTTTGATATTTTAGATATCCCCAGCGCTATTGGCTTGGCAAGGAGCAGCGAAGCGGGCCCCTCGCAAAAAGACATTGAATTAATCGCCTCAATACTTGCCAGGTATTCAGATGGCAATGGCGAGAAACTTACCATTTCATATAAGATATTCCCCCAAGAAGAGTGGAATAACGTATCTTCTGTTTCATCCTCACAAAACATACTGGAATCTCTGAGAATTTGATCCGGAGGGTTGACAATTTAGATTTATGTGGTATACTAATTATAGACTTTATAAAAGATTTATAGAAAAGGATAAAAGCCATGGGTATCCTAAAAATATTACTCGGGCATTGCCTCTTAACAGGCCTCTCTCCCATGGCGAGGACAAGATTTTAAGAGACGTGCCCGGGTTTTTTAATGAGCACGTCATTTATGGAGCGAGTGAAACGAGCGAACATAAGTGACTGTGCGAATTAATCCCGAGCAACCCTATTTTTTCATCAAGTTGCGAGGGGTAAGATACAGATGAATACACATAAACCTAAAATCCCAACCAAAATAATCTCTCTAATATTAGCCCAGGTATTCTTGGTTGCTATGTTAATCTACCCGGAATCATTATCCTATAGTGAATATTTAGACAATAGCTGTTATAGACTAAATATAACCCATATAGCTAATGAGAAAAGTAATATGAATAAACTTAGGGTGCCTATGGGAGCATGGGATAAAAGGGCCGGGCAAATCTTAGAACCACGTTGGATTTCTCATAATTTTCAGAAAGCTATAGAATCAGGAAATAGCCCCGACGCAGCTTTGCGCTTTGCGCTATCTCTTTACAGCATCAATTTTTCCAGCTACAAAGGCATGCAAGTTATAAAACCTATAACTTATCTTGAATTTTACGCAGAACTTCTTTCTTTGCTTCCAAAAAAAATACTTGAGAAGCATATAATAAAAAACATTGCTCTTGAAGATGCGGTACGTTCAAAAGGAGGGATAAAGGACCCACACGGATTGTATTACAAAGGAGATATTCAGCTGGCATTCGGGAACGAGGTGCAATTAGAAGGTTCTTTATATCTGGCAACTGTATTTTTTCATGAGTTTGGGCATGGTATGGAAGATTATCTCGGAATTTTTGACAAAGCCTCAGAACTTATAATTGCCAATGCATACAAAACTCTGGAAGAGCTAAATGGCTATGATCAGAGATGGTTTACTAAACACGGCATAGCTGATGTTATTCCGGGTTATGTTTTGCGTAGCGATGAGTTAAGGGATTTTATCGCCAGGCAGTCGAATAGTGACATCAGGGATGCCATGAGAAAGATTTATTCTGCTATTCAAAATATGTTTGATGGCAAAGAATTAGGTAGGGAAGACCTGTCTATATATTTTCGTACCGCTGAAAAATTGGACATGGAGATTTCTGGTGCGGTCAATTCTATTCTGGATATGTCTGAGAATATTGCGCGCATAGCTGATGCTTTCGAACAGGCTGATCAGGCACGGCAGAGAAATGAATCAGAAAATGCAGCTGTTTTATATTTCAGAGCCGTTGAAATAGGCATACAATCAGGCGGGTTAAAAGGCACGCCAAAGGAGTTTATGCGCGCATCGCAAGTTTTAAATTTGCGCAGGGCATGGATAGAACAAGGCCTCGCTTCTCTGAACCTGGTTGAGATAGCTCAACATCTGGATAATATTATAAAAACTTCGCGGGATTTTCTTGTTAAAAGGGCTGCAGGAGGGTTGCGCGCTATTCTTCTTTATGAGATTAGCATCAAGGACGGTTCTGGCAGCGGGATAGGCAGCGCCTTTGAAATTTTACAACAAGCGAGACAAACAGAAACCGGTTTATAAAGCCTATGCGAAAAAATATACCAAATTCAGCAGGCATAAAGATGATTTCGCTTTTTATGGCGCAGGTGTTTCTATTTACCAGTCTTGCCTATCCTGAAGCAGTTTATTCGCTCAGGAATGCCATGATTTTTTCAAAGACTGAAGAGACAGCCGGAGAAAGAACAAACGAGATTGCCGCGCTTGCCGCAAACCAGAATCTGAATAAGTATTTCAAGGTTCTCGCGGGCGAAGACGCTAGAATGGCGGTAGAAGATTTTATAAGGAAGGACAAGGATCCTGAAAAGGTATGGGTTATTTGCGGAGACATGTCTAGCATAAGGCTTATGAATACTGTTTATCATCCGGAGATTCTGGATATATTGATTCCTATGACAGTAAATATACTGTCTGATTTTCTCGCAGGCAATAAATATGAGGGCATAGCAGTAAGGGTTGGGATCAGGGGAGATGAGATACAAATAGCCTTGTCTTCCAAATATTCTAAAGAAGATATAGACAGGATTAGAAAGAAAGCTCAAGAAGAAGTCGCTAAATCTATTACAGGTATTTTCTGGGTCTGCAAGGTAGGGCTGTTTGAAGGCGGGCAGCTGTTTGACGCTGCCTCAACGGGATATTCTGCCATTAGCCGTTATGCAGAAATAAGAGACTCGGCCCACAGCGTATTGGGCGATGATTTATTGACGGGGTTATACAAGGACCAGGACGGCATATTTTTGGTTTTTATGAGAAATCCAGGAGAAAAATTAGAAGAAAGTATCGATAAAAACCTTAAAAGATTAAATGAGGAATCAGGGCTAGAGGGGCTAGAGATTAAAATCGACAGCAACGTAAGGCCATTTGGGTTATTGAGCCCGAGGATATTATTCGGCGCTGCGCAGTTGGGCCAGGATTTAGAGAAAGCCAGTGAGCGCGCTGAAAGGATTTTGAATGTGGCGAAAGATTTTGGCATAGAAGGGGCTACAGACGGGCTGCTCAGCGAAGAGGTCAGAAGCTATGTTGATTTAGAGAGGCAGACTGTGTTCGAAACGCCAGAAGAGGAACGAAAAAGGGCAGCCGGCATAATGAACGTAGAAGAGATATCCGGCGTCAAGGTTCATCCTGAACATTTTGATCCTTTTTATCTCGCGCTTGGGGAAAAGCATCTCAGGCCTCTTCTTGAGGATGCAATGACTCTAGCGCTAACGCAGGGATTAATCAGGGCAAAGATGCAGCCTGTGCTTGTGGGCTTATTGGATGTCCGCTATGTGCCGAAGGGGAAGTTTTGGGAAGCACTTGTGGAAGCATATCCTGAACAGGAGGATAGAATCAAAAAATTTCGCGGCCAAATTGACAATATCTTCGGCGAAACAGTAGCCTTCAAATATTTCAATGATGCTGTGAAAAATATGGGCCTGGAGAAAGAAGGGCATGGTTTGGGGAACGAAGTCCTCAAAGCAGAGGCCAAAGCTATTATTGAAGAGGTTCTTGTAAAATTAGACCGGCACAATATACTTTTATTCCGCGGCCCGCCAGACAATTGGTGGTTTGTTTTTCTTAATCCCATGGGGCAGGAATATTCCGGGGATCAAAAAAATATGGCAGAATTTGTAGATAAAATCTCAGAGTCTTTTAACAGGGCCCTTGAAAATCTTGGGCTTGATGTAGAGGTAAGGCTCAGGATGAATGTCGCATCTTCCACTGATGTCGGCATAGCGCCGTTCAGCATTGTTAACACAGTAAGGCATGTTGCAAAAAGCAGAATGATGGAAAGAACCAGGAGTTTTAAAACAAACGGCGGAAACATTGTAAAAATTTACGACCCTAAAAAACACGGAGATTTAAGCGAAGAATTATCCGATGTCCGCGCAGAGGAACGCTTGAAAGCGCAAGATTTATTGGCAGAAAATATTGTAAAGGCAGTTAAACTGCGCGAGAAGGAAAATGCTGTAACCCAGAATGATATCGCTGCCATGCGCACACTGGAAGAAAACGGGTGGTTAAAACAAGAAGGTTTAGAAATGTATGAAAGGCTTGCCAGCAAACGAGGGGTCGAGCCAAAAGAAGCCCTTGATAGCCGCAATTCTGACTTATTGAGAGCTTATGCCGCAGCCGGTTCAGCATTATAGTTTTCCTAATAATTTTCCTTGCCATTCTTAAACATTCCATATATAATTATACACACTGCTTTTAGGGATTAATTCCTTATAAGTCACCCATATTATTATGAAAAACATAGCTACTATTATTCTTGCCGCTGGAGAAGGCACAAGGATGAAATCCTCTTTGCCGAAAGTTCTCCACAATATATGCGGTAAGCCGATGCTCAAGTATCTTATCGATAATGTCAATTCTATCGGCATAGATAAAGTCATTGTCATAGTAGGGCATAAGGCAGGGCTTGTAAAAAAGCTCATAGGTGGCATAAAATGCATAAAGCAGGATGAGCTTCTTGGGACAGGCGATGCTGTTTCAAGGGCAAGGGCCGCTATTTTAAAAGACAAAAAGATCGACAACATCCTGATATTATACGGCGATACGCCTTTATTAAGCCAGGGTATTATAAAAAAGCTCATTGAAAAACATATTGCTACAGGCGCAGGCGCTACTATTCTCACGGCGCAGCTTAAAAATCCAACCGGTTACGGAAGGGTTATCCGTTCATCCGGCAATAAAATTGTAAAAATGGTGGAAGAGCTGGACGCGTCTGTTTATGAAAAAGTCATAGAAGAAATAAACGTGGGGGTTTATTGTTTCAATAAAAAGGCGCTTTTCTATGGCCTTGAAAAAATAAAACCGGATAATAAAAAAGAAGAATATTACCTTACAGATATAATAGAAGTGCTTACAAAATCTGATATCCCGGTAGAGTCAATCACTACAGATGATACTGAGGAATTTTTGGGCGTCAATACAAGGGCTGAGCTGGCAAAGGCAGAGCTGGTTATGAGAAAAAGAATATTGGACAGCGTCATGGATTCCGGAGCGACAATCGCAGACCCCGATAATACTTACATAGAACACGGCGTGGAAATAGGAAAGGATACGGTCATATACCCCTATACATTCATAGAGAACAATGTTAAAATAGGGTCTGGTTGCAGTATCGGGCCTTTTGCAAGATTAAGGCCCGGGACTATCATAGGAAACAATGTCGGGATAGGCAATTTTGTAGAAATAGTGCGTTCTTCTATCGGCGAAAAGACAAAGGTAAGGCACCAGTGTTATATAGGAGATACTGTAATCGGCAAGAATGTTAATATAGGCGCAGGAACGATTGTCGCGAACTATGACGGCAAAGAAAAGCATAAAACTGTCATAGAAGATAACGCGTTTATAGGCACAGGAACGATTCTGATAGCGCCTGTAAAAGTGGGCAGAGGCGCAGTTACGGGGGCAGGAAGCGTTGTTACCAGTAATAAAAACGTCCCGGCAGGCAAAACAGTCGTGGGAATCCCTGCCAAGGTATTGAATAAAGGCAAAAAATAAAGCGTAAGTTTACACTCCGACATTGTCAGAGTGTAAACTGGAGTAAGGAATAGTAATTCCTTAGCCAATTTTATCCCGTCCTTTCTGCTTCGAAGCATCTCTTAGTAGTAGAAAGGGCGGGATAAAATTCAAAGGAGGGCTATACATTGAATATAATTACAGGGAATGCGAATCCTAAATTAGCGCAGGAGATATGTAAGTATTTAAAGATGCCGCTGGGAGATGCGCTTGTTACCACGTTCAGCGAAGGAGAGATACGCGTCAAGATAAATGAAAATGTGCGCGGTAAAGATGTTTTTATAATTCAACCAACATGCTATCCGGTGAATAACAATCTAATGGAGCTTTTAATCCTTATAGACTCGCTTAGGAGGGCTTCAGCAAAAAGGATTACAGCGGTAGTACCTTATTTTGGTTACGCCAGACAGGACAGAAAAGACCAGCCGCGGGTTCCGATAACAGCAAAGCTGGTAGCAAATCTTATTACTACGGCAGGCGTGGACAGGATTTTGACAGTGGACCTCCACGCAGGCCAGATCCAGGGGTTTTTTGATATTCCCATGGATCACCTCTACGCGGTAAATATTTTTGTCAATCACATAAAAAAGATAAAACTGAAAGATATAGTAATAGTATCTCCGGATGTGGGCGGGATAAAAATGGCAAGGGCTTATGCCAAGAAATTTGAGGCGCCTCTCGCTATAGTCGATAAGCGCAGGATCAGCGGTGAGGATACAGAGGCAATGAATATACTCGGCGAAATAAAAGGAAAGAATCTGATTATAGTGGATGATCTTGTAGCAACAGCCTCTTCTCTTGTAGAGGCGGCCAGCGCATTAAAAAAACAGGGCGGAAAAGAAATATACGCGGCTATTACGCACCCTGTTCTTTCGGGGCCGGCTATAAAGCGCATAAACGATTCCGCTATAAAGAAATTATTTGTAACTAATACCATACCCGTGGAAAACGGGAAGAAGCATAAAAAGATAGAGGTTTTATCAATAGCGCCTCTTTTGGCAGAAGCGATAGAGAGGATTCATAATGAAAAATCCGTGAGCTGTTTGTTCAATTAATGTTCGTTATAATTTAGGAGGCAATTAGATGGATTTCGTGGAATTAAAAGCAAATCTAAGAGAAGAAAAAGGAAAAGAGCTGAATAAAAAACTCAGGAAAGCCGGTCTTGTGCCTGGGGTGGTTTACAGAAAAGGCGAGGCTGCTTTGTCTCTGAAGATAGACTCTAAAATCCTTACGAAAGCCCTGCATACGGATGCGGGAGAAAACGTCATCATAAAACTTTTTGTCGAAGGAGACAAAAAGAAAAAAGAAAGAATAGTTGTAATCAAAGAGATACAGAGAGATCCGGTAAAGGATACTCTCGTGCATCTTGACCTGAATGAGATATCTCTTACCGAGGCCTTGAAAGTAAAGGTCCCGTTGATGGCAAAAGGCGAGGCGATCGGCGTGAAGCAGGAAGGCGGGGTGCTGCAGCATGTCATGTGGGAAGTGGAGGTAGAGTGTTTGCCTACCAATATTCCTGATAAAATAGAAGTCGATATCACAAACCTTAAAATAGGGGACACGTTGAGCCTGAAAGACGTACTTTTCCCGGAGGGGGTAAAGATTCTGGGAGATCCGGAGAGCATAGTATTCAGCGTTGAGCACGTGAAGGTGGTTGAAGAAGCTGTCGTAGCGCCTGTAGAAGGCGAGTCTTTAGAGCCTGAACTTATAAGAGAGAAGAAGGAAAAAGAAGAGGCTGAGGAAGAGGGGAAGACAGAAGCCCCGAAAGCAGAAAAGAAAGAGGAGAAAAAATAAAACACTATATATGAAATTGATTGTCGGTCTTGGAAATCCTGGGGATGAATATAAGCTTACGCGTCACAATATGGGATTTTTAGTTTTAGAGGAATTCGCCAGAGCCAATGATATGAAATTTAAAATAAATAGGCGTTTTAACGCGTTAGTAAGCGAAGGGATAATAGGCAGAGAAAAGGCCTTCCTTGCGATGCCGCAGACATTCATGAACCTATCGGGCAATTCAGTGAGATCCATGCTCAGCTGGCTCAAAACAGAAACCGGTGATATGTTTGTGGTCATGGACGATATAGCATTGCCTTTCGGCGCTATAAGAATAAAGCCGAAAGGCTCAAGCGGCGGCCATAATGGATTAAATTCCATAATAGATTTTATCGGCGGCCAGGAATTTTCTAGGATGAGAATAGGCATTCTTGGAAGAAAAAATGTGAAAGACTTTTCAAGTTATGTGCTGGATAGGTTTACGAAAGCCGAGCAGAAAAACCTTCCGGAAATACTTAAAACTGCTTCGCAGGCTTGTGAATGCTGGATAAGAAAAGGGGTTAACACTGCAATGAATAAATTCAACAAATACGGAGGGTAGGATGAAACGATACGAAGCTATGTTTATTTTAAAACCTGATTTGGATAAAACGGGACAGGATAAAATCCTGGGCCATATACGGGAGCTTGTCGCAAAACACAACGGCACTATAAACGAAACAAAAGAGATGGGGAAAAACAGGTTAGCTTACCCATTGAAAAAAAATAAAGAAGGTGTTTACTACCTGATAAATTTCAGCATTGCGCCGGATGCTGTAGACGGCATAAAGAAAAGCCTTGTGCTGAATGAGTCTATATTGCGCATGCTCGTGATAGAGCTATAGAGAAAAAGAGGTCCCTCGTCCCGAGCCGCCAGCAAGTAAAAATTATGCGGCGAGGGGCTCGGGATTAAATTTTGCTTCGCAAAATTTGAGAGGAGAGAAAATGGCGAGTCTTAATAAAATATTCATGATCGGGAATCTTACAAGAGATCCGGAACTTCGTTATGTTCCTAGCGGCGCGCCCGTTGCTACTTTTGGCCTGGCTGTAAATAGGACATTTGTAACACAACATGGAGATAAAAAGGATGAGGTATGTTTTGTAAGGGTGGTGGTATTCGGCAAGCAGGCTGAAAGCTGCAGCCAGTATCTCACAAAGGGCAGGCCTGTGTTTATAGAAGGCAGGCTGCAATACAGGGCGTGGGAACAGGATGGGCAAAAACGCAGCACCTTGGATATAATAGCTGATAGGGTGCAATTCTTAGGCTCTCCGGTTAAGCCCGGATCAGGGTCTGAGGAAACACCCGATGCTCAGAAAGAAACGTTTGCAGAAGAGGCGCCGGTAGACAATATTAAGCCGGGAGAAGAAGCACCATTTTAAGGGGGATAAAATGCTAAGACGATCGGATGATAGGACAAAAAGGCCAAAAAAGAAAAAGTTTGATTCAAAAGAAAAATTTTTCAGGAAAAAATCATGCAGGTTCTGCCTGGATAAGACAGAGGTTATAGATTATAAAGATGCTATGAGGCTGAAAAGGTTTGTTACTGAAAAAGGCAAGATAATGCCGAACAGGCTCACAGGTAATTGCGCTAAACACCAGCGTAAAATAGCGGTTGCCGTAAAAAGAGCGAGGTATGTGGCATTATTACCATACGTAGGAGATTAAAATTATGAAAGTGATATTGATAGAAGATGTGAAAAGCATAGGTTCTATGGGGGATATAGTGGATGTAAAAGATGGCTTTGCCAGGAATTTTTTATTTCCGGAAAACCTGGCACGGTTAGCCGTTGGTTCCAATCTGAAAATCATAGAAGATATAAAGAAGAAAAAGACGCTCGCAGCCGCAAAAGAGAAAAAAGAAGCAGAGGCTTTAAAGGAAAAGATATCCGCTTTTTCCTGCACCATACCGGTAGAAGCGGGAGAAGATGATAAGCTTTTCGGCAGCGTTACAAGCCATGATGTAAGCCGGGCATTTGAGTCGGAAGGGCTCTCTATAGACAAGCGCCAGATAAATCTGGAAGAGCCGATAAAAAAATTAGGCGTTTATAATATATCTGTAAAGCTTCACCCGGAAGTAACTGCCGAGGTTAAGGTTTGGGTTGTGAAGAAGTAGGGAACAGTCGCGATGGATAACATAGACCTAAATTTTGCAAGAATGCCGCCGCAAAACCTGGAAGCGGAAATGGCTGTTATAGGTTCTATGCTGATAGAAGAAACAGCTATCAGCTATGCCGTGGAAATGCTGGACAGCTCCAGTTTTTATAACGACTCAAACCGCAGAATTTTTGAGAGCGTGGTTAAATTATACAGCGATAACAAGGCGGTTGATATGGTTACGCTGATAGAAGAGCTGAAGAAGACAGGGGATCTGGATAAAGTAGGCGGGTCTACTTATATTACAAATCTTACCACAGTTGTGCCCACAGCAGCCAACGTGACGCACTACGCCGCCATTGTAAAAGAAAAAAGCATACTGAGAAACCTTATTTCCGCAGCTACCAATATCGTTTCAGAAAGTTATGACGCGCACGGCGAAGTGGAAAAAATTCTAGATAAAGCCGAACGCATAATATTTGAAATCTCTTCCAAAAAGATAGAGTCAAGTTTTGTGCCGATTAAAGAGATAATAAAAAACAGCATAGAGGCCATAGATCAGCTTTATCAGAAAAAAGCGCATGTCACAGGCATCCCTACCGGATTCAGCGATTTAGACAGCCTGACTGCGGGACTGCATCCATCAGACCTGATAGTTTTTGCGGGCCGTCCGTCAATGGGGAAAAGCGCTCTCGTAAGTTCCATAGCAGAACATGTGGGCGTGTCGGAAAAGATACCTCTTGTCATATTCAGCCTGGAAATGTCAAAAGAACAGCTTGTGCAGAGAATGCTATGTTCTCGTGCAAGGGTAAACGCCCAGCACGTCAGGACAGGTTTTTTATCCCAGGCAGACTGGCCAAAACTTACAAATGCCGCGGGAAGACTTTCGGATGCGCCTATTTTCATAGATGATACTGCGGGACTTTCTGTCCTGGAGCTCAGGGCAAAAGCGAGAAGATTAAAATCGCAGCATAATATACAGCTTATAGTTGTCGACTATCTGCAATTGATGCAGGGCCTGCCGAGTTCTGAGAACAGGCAGCAGGAGATATCAGAGATATCGCGTTCATTGAAGGCCCTTGCGAGGGAATTAAATGTCCCTGTCATAGCAGTCAGCCAGCTTTCAAGGGCAGTGGAAAATCGCCAGGACCGCAGGCCTCAGCTTTCTGATTTACGGGAATCCGGAGCCATAGAGCAGGATGCTGATTTAGTAGGGCTTCTTTTAAGAGAGGAATATTATAATCCTACGGAAGAAAACAGGGGTATTGCGGAATTGATTATAGCAAAACAGCGCAACGGCCCGGTAGGGTCTATAAAACTTGCATTTATCAAGGATTACGCGAAGTTTGATAATCTTGCTTTAAGAGAAGAAGGCATGGCAAGCGAAGAGGCATTTTAACGCTTGTGTCCAGGCATAAGTTTATTTGACATAGTTTTATATATATGATATATTGATTTACTAACAATGGTATTATAAGATTAAATGACAAAATTTAAAATAAAAATAGCTCTAATATTGGTTTTCGGCTTTCTGTCAACCTGTATTATCAGCCATCTAAGCACCATTGCCGAGGAAGAACCAGGCCAGAAACTGATAAAATACGTCGACGTAAAGAACAATAAAACTGTTTCCGGCGCTACAATCCTGTCGAAATTGAAGACAAAAAAAGGCGACGCTTTTTCTCAGAAGGTCGTGGATGAAGACATAAAGAGATTGTATCTTTTAGGGTTTTTCAGCGACGTGAGCGTATCCATGGAAGATGTTCAGGACGGAATAGGTGTTATATTTACAGTTATTGAAAAAGCACCTCTTACCAAAATAATTTTTATCGGGAACAAGGTTTTTAATTCCAAGAGGCTGGAAAGCGCTATGGAATCAAAACTGAATGAATTCGCAGATGAAAGAAAGCTCAAAAAAGACGCAGATATCATAAAAGACCTGTATGAAAAAAAGGGCTATCCGTGGGTGAATGTAACTTATAAAATAGAAGTAGATGAAACAAACACTTCTTCCCGGGCTATATTTACGATAGAAGAAGGCGCAAAGGCTGTTGTAAGAAGGATAGATCTGATAGGCAATACTGCTTTTAGCGACAAGCGCATAGCGAAGATTATGAAATCCAGGACAGCAGGATTTTTTAGGTCTGGCGTTTATAAAAAAGAGGTTTTGGAAGATGATATGGAACGTATCAAAAATTTTTATAAACAAGCCGGATATTTGGATGTAAAACCTACATATGAACTTATTTTTCAGGAAAAACTCAGGAAGAAATGGATCGAGCTTGCTGTGCGTATAGAAGAAGGCAGGAAATATGTGACAGGAAAGATAAAAGTTGCCGGCAATGTTGTTTTTTCCGAAGAAGAGCTGAAGGCTCTTTTAAAGATGAATCCGGGCAGCACATTCACGGAAGAGGGGCTTCATGTTGATGTAGGCAGCGTTCAGGAGCATTATTTTGATAAAGGGTACATAATGGCCAGGGTCAGGCCCGATACACTTTTGAACATGGAAACAGACAGGGTTGATATTACATACACTCTTGCGGAAGGAGAAGTCGCGTATGTAAATAAGATTAACGTGCGCGGGAACACCAAGACAAAAGATGTTGTTATCCGCAGGGAATTAAGGATAAAGCCGGGCGAGCGTTATGACGGGGCCAAGTTAAAAAGAAGCAAAGAGCGGCTTTACAACTTAGGATACTTTGAAGACATAACATTTGATACGGAAGAGACGGCCGAGCCAAATAAAAGGGACATGGTAGTCGATGTAAAAGAGACAAAAACAGGCGAGTTCAGTTTCGGCGGCGGGTTCAGTTCTATAGATAAGCTTATAGGCTTTGTGGAAATAGAGCAGAAAAATTTTGATATGCTGAACTTTCCAACATTCACCGGAGATGGGCAGGATATCAGGTTAAGAGGAGAGTTTGGTTCTACGCGTAAAAATTATTTACTGAGCTGGACAGAACCGTGGATATTCGATAACCCTCTTTCTTTCGGATTTGATTTATATGCCTCAGAGCACGATAAAAGCAGTTCTACCGGATATGCTTATGATGAAAAAAGACAGGGCGGCGACATAAGGTTCGGCAAAGAATTCAGTGAAGTCCTCAGGGGAGACCTTACTTACAGGATAGAAAATGTGGATATATCTAATTTGGACAGCAACGTTTCCCAGGCCTTAAAAGACGAGGAAGGGAAAAATACTATAGCAAGCGCCATAATGCAGCTTACAAATGATACAACAGACAATAAATTTAATCCTACTAAAGGTTCTGTCCTGACCGGATCCATAGAAGTAGCCGGCGGGCCTTTCGGAGGCGATAAGGATTTTGCTAAATTTTTCAATTCAATGAGCCATTATTCCTTAATAGGGCCTTTTCTGCTGGAGTTAAAATTGAGGGATGGAGTGGTTACTACTTACGGCGGGAATAACGGAGCTGTGCCTGTTTATGAAAGGTTCTTTGCCGGCGGCACATACACACTCAGGGGTTTTAAGGAGCGCGACATAGGCCCAAAAGATCAATCGGGAGACCCTGTAGGAGGCGGGACACTGGCTATTGCCAATGTAGAACTTACAGCTCCGATAATAGAAAATCTGAAGGGCGCTTTTTTTATAGACGCGGGAAATGTATGGCCTGTGCCTGACAGCAAGCCGAAAGGCGGGATATCTTCGGGCGGGATCAAAATCGGAGTAGGCGTAGGCGTCAGGATTAAAACTCCCATCGGACCTGTTAAATTGGATTATGGTTTTCCTGTTAATCCGGGCGACGATCAGTCTAGTACTGGAAGGGTACACTTCAGCATGAGCAGAGGGTTCTAATATGAAACTACAAAAGATTGCAGCGGGACTAAGTTTTATATTTTTGTTTCTGGCAGCGGGCAATATTTTTGCAGAGCCCCAGGGTAAAATCGGTTATATAGATTTATCCAGGTCATTCGATGAATACCAGAAGACAAAGGATTTTGACAAAGAGCTGGAAGGTAAAGGCGACATGAAACAGCAGGAGAGAGAAAAGCTCGTGCAGGATATAAGAAAGATGAGGGGAGAGCTGGAACTCATGAATAAGAATGCGCGCGAGAAAAAAGAAACAGACATAGAATCAAAGATAAAATCTCTTCAGGAATTCGACCAGGAGGCAAAGACAGACCTTACAAAAGATAGAGATAATATGGTAAAAGACATCTTGAAAGAGATGAGCGACGTCATAAAAGAATACGGCGAGAAAAATGGATATTCGATTATAGTAAACGACAGAGTGCTTTTATATGGAGACTCCACCATGGATCTCACAAACGAAATTATAAAGATATTAAACGATAAATATAAAACCGCGCCAGACAAATGAGGCGGAGAGGTATTGCGATATGCAGAAGACATTAAAAGAGATAGCCAGTATCATAGACGGTGAGATAATAGGCGATGAGAACATTATTGTAACAGGCATCTGCGGCATTAAAGAGGCGAAAGAAGGAGATATCACTTTTATCGCCAATTCAAGATATCTGCCTCTTATGGGGCACACAAGGGCATCAGCTATTATAACATCCAGGGAAGTTAAGGCAGCGCCTAAGGCGATTATACGGACCGAGGACCCGTCTTTGGCATTCGCGAAGATGGTTTCTTTACTGGCGCCGAATGAAGTCAAAAGGCCAAAAGGCATCCACCCTACAGCTATTATAGGCGATAAAGTAAAGATAGGGAAAAATGTCGCGATAGACCCGTATGTTGTGCTGGAGGATAATGCCGAGATAAAAGATAATACTATTCTTTACGCAGGCGTGTATGTGGGGCATCATTCTAAAATCGGCAAAGACTGCATTATTTATCCGTATGTAATAATAAGAGAAAGAGTGACGATAGGG
>JAPLMD010000014.1 GCA_026387235.1 Candidatus Omnitrophota bacterium | reverse complement strand
CCTGGACGCAGATTTTTTGACAGACCCTTCCAAAAATTTATCAAGTTTAATGGGTTTTTTCCTCAAGACAAGGCCGGCTTCCAGACTGCTGGAACATGGGGACATATTGAATATAGGTAAATATGATATCGAGGTTATTCATACCCCCGGGCATACCCCCGGCTCTATCTGCCTTAAAGGCGAAAGAGCGATCTTTACGGGTGATACGCTTTTTTGCGAAGGCATAGGCAGAACTGACTTTCCGTATGGTTCAGAGAAAGATATAATGCGCTCTATAAAAGAAAAATTATTTACGCTAGGCGATAGTTATATTATTTATCCCGGCCACGGCCCGAACTCTACCATAGGAAACGAAAAGGCTAATAACCCATTTATTTTGTAACTTTTGGTCCACCTGACAGGTGGACCATATGGACCATATGAATGAATTGATCGAGCAATTTTTAAGCTATATATCTGTTGAAAGAGGGATGGCGAACAACACGCTCAGTTCCTATAAAAGAGATCTTTACAGGTTCGCTGATTTTTTAAAATCAAAAAAGATTGATTCCATAGATAAAGTCTCCAGGCAGATAATCAATTCGTTTATGATGGCAGAAAAGGAAAGAGGGCTTGCTTCTAATTCTGTTTCAAGGGGGCTCGCGTGCATAAAAAGTTTTTTTAAATTTCTTTTGAAAGAAAACATAATCAAAGAGGATACCGCCAATATTATAGAATCCCCTAAGTTATGGAAGAAACTTCCGTCCACTCTGAACATTGAAGAGGTTGAGGCTCTGCTGAATGCCCCGAATGCCAGGGATCCGATGGAGGCCAGAGATAAAGCGTGCCTGGAGCTCATGTACGCTACAGGCATGAGGGTTTCAGAGCTGGTGAACCTTAAGATGGATGACATCAACATGGCGGTTGGTTTCGCGAAATGCTTTGGAAAAGGCTCAAAAGAGAGGATAGTGCCTTTCGGCAAGAAAGCAAAAGAGAGCCTGGTGAGGTATCTGGAAATTGCCAGGCCGCAGTTTCTAAAGAAGAATATTTCAAATTTTTTATTTCTTACAAGGCTAGGAAAGCCGATGTCGCGCCAGACATTCTGGAAAATCATAAAGAGATATGCGAAACTCGCGAAGATTAAGAAAAAGGTGACGCCTCACAGCTTGAGGCATTCTTTTGCGACTCATATACTTGAGAGAGGCGCTGATTTGAGGATAGTGCAGGAAATGCTAGGGCACGCGGATATTTCTACCACGCAGATTTATACGCATGTCAGCAAGGATAGGTTAAAATCCATTCATCAAAAGTTCCATCCTAGACCATAAAAATACACCTATGGGGTGGACCTATTGGTCCACCCCGTAGGTGGTGAGGTTAAAATGTCAGATATTTTAAAATCTATGCGAAGCTATCTGGAAATGGAAAAGGAAAGCGGCATATCCGAATACCTTTTCACGTCAAAACCCAAGGACGTGCGATTATCTTTGGTAAAAAACGGGGTATCTCATTGTCAGAAATGCCCTTTAGGAAAGATGCGGAAAAATATTGTATTCGGCTCAGGCAACATAAATGCAAAACTTATGTTTGTAGGAGAGGCTCCTGGCCATGAAGAAGATATTCAGGGTATGCCTTTTGTGGGAGAGGCCGGAGCGCTTCTTACCAAAATAATAGAGGCAATGGGCATTAAAAGAGACGATGTTTATATCTGCAATATCTTAAAATGCCGCCCGCCGCAAAATAGAAATCCGCTGCCAGCAGAAATTTCTACGTGCATAGATTATCTTTACGCCCAGATAGATACAATAAAGCCAAGGGTAATATGCGGGCTGGGAAAATTCGCAAGCCAGACCCTTCTTAATACAGAAATGCCCATAAGTAAATTAAGAGGAAACTGGCATGAGTATAGAGGCATGAAATTCATGCCCACGTATCATCCCGCGTATCTTTTGCGTAATCCTAAAGACAAAAAACTAGTGTGGGAAGACATGAAAAAAATACTGGAAATATTGAATGGGTAATTATAAATTTGCAAACATAGTCATTAACCGGCCCATAGAAGGGCCTTTTACATATTCTATTCCGGAATCTCTCAAAGAGGATCTTGAAATAGGCAGCATAGTAGAAGTGTCTTTCGGAAGCAAAACAGTTACGGGTTACGTGGTAGGCCTTTCTGATAAATGCGATATAGAGAAAATTAAACCTATAAATAGCATCATTGATAAAACCCTGCGTATAGATTCCGGAATGCTGGAGCTTACAAAATGGATTTCAAGATATTATTATTCATCATGGGGAGAGGCAATCTCGGCAGCTATCCCGGGCGTGCTTAAAAAAGGCGTTTCCGTTAAAAGGCATAAAAAAGAAAAACATGACGAAGTAAGTGAAGAGTTTGAATTTATAGACGGTTCCGATACGCATCTTACGCCTAACCCTGAACAGCAGCAGGCGCTTGATTCCATAATAAATTCAATGAGCGGCAGGCTGCACAAGGTTTTTCTTCTGCACGGGGTAACCGGAAGCGGAAAAACAGAGGTTTATCTTCAATCAATAGCCTATGCTTTAGAGCTCGGGTTTTCCAGCATAATACTTGTCCCGGAGATTTCGCTTACGCCTCAGACAGTAGCGCGTTTTAAAGCAAGATTCGGAGATAAGATAGCAGTGCTGCATTCAAGGCTTCTCGGTTCCAAGAGAGTTTCCGAATGGAAAAGAATAAGTTCAGGCGAAGCCAGGATTATCATAGGCGCGCGTTCAGCCATATTCGCGCCTGTTAAAGATCTGGGGCTGGTAGTCGTGGACGAGGAGCATGAAACGTCTTATAAACAGGAAGACGTGCCAAGATATAATGCGAGAGACGTAGCAATAAAAAGGGCAGAGCTTTCAAATGCTGTCGTAATACTGGGAAGCGCCACCCCATCGTTAGAATCTTTCCATGCGGCTAAGAACGGAAAGTTTACCATTATTGAACTTTCTGAAAGGATAGATTCAAGGCTTTTGCCCGCTGTTGACATAGTTGACATGCGCGAAGAAATGACAAGGGCCAAGAAAATTCCCATATTTTCCCAGAAGCTCAAAGAATGGATAGGAAAAGACATAGCTGAAAAAAAACAAGTCATACTTTTTTTGAACAGGCGGGGTTTTTCAACATTTATAAACTGCAGGAAGTGCGGATATGTGATTAAATGCAAACGCTGCAGCGTCACCCTCACGTATCATTTTGATAAGAAAAAACTTGCGTGCCATCATTGCAATTTTACCATGGCTCCTCCTGAGATATGCCCTGAGTGTAATGCCAGCTACATGAAATACTGGGGCCTTGGCACGGAAAAAGTCGAAAGCGAAGCGCACAGGCTTTTCCCGGCAGCTATTATAGAGCGCATGGATAGTGACGCTACTCGCAAGCGCGGCAGCCACGATAAAGCGCTTTCAAGATTTAAGGACGGGCAGATAGATATTCTGATAGGTACTCAGATGATAGCCAAGGGGCTGGATTTTCCAAAGGTTACGCTTGTAGGGGTTATATCAGCTGACACGGCTTTAAACCTGCCTGATTTCAGATCAGCTGAGCGCACGTTTAATTTATTGACGCAGGTTGCAGGCCGCGCAGGGAGAAGCGATCTGGGAGGCAGGGTAATAATACAGAGCTATACGCCGCAGCACTATTCTATTCAGGCAGCCAAGACCCACGACTATAATGCATTTTATGATAAAGAAATATCCCTGCGCAAAGAATTATATCTTCCGCCGTTCTGCCATATGGTAGCCCTGACCTTAAGGGGCAGAAAAGAAGAGAGGGTGTTTAAGGCGAGCGATAGTCTTAGGGCTAGTTTGGAAAAGGAAAATAAGTCTAAAAATATAGAGATACTTGGGCCTGCGCCATCCCCTATTTCAAAGATGAAAGGCATGTACAGGTGGGCCATATTCCTGAGGTCTGAAAACGCGGAAAATATCACCTCTATATTAAAAAAGGCACTGAGGGAAAATAAAACGTCAGGGATTATAATAACAGTGGATGTGGATCCGTCTTAGAGATATTCCCATGTCCCGCTCATATTGCTTCTTTCATCCATGATTATGGTTTGACCGCTGTGGGTGCCGCCTAATCTGGTAGCAGTTGCTGTAAAGGTTATGGATGTAGGCGTAGTTATGGAAATTGACCAGTATTTCTGGGTCAGGTTTAAATCGAGATCTGATAAGTTACTTATATAAGTTTCCTTCTCTGCGTAATAAATTTTTTCCGCTGTTTGGATATGACCAAGATATGCCCTAGCTTCTCCACCTTTTGCTTTTTCAATTGAAGCTGCAAATTGCGGCAGGCCTATAGAAGATAATATGCCGATGATTATAACTACTATGAGGACTTCAACCAGCGTGAATCCTTTGCAATTCATATTTTTTGCCTGCCAAAGTCTAATTTTAATGTGCCGAGGGCGTCAAGATTTTTTAGGGATTTAAGAACTTCAGTGTCATTGGGGTTTATTTTAAGAGCTGATTCATAAGCTGATTTGGCATTGTGATAGTCTTCTTTTTTTACATATAACTCGCCAAGTTTTTTAAGCGTATCTATATCTTTTGGATTAACTGTCTTTGCCTCTTCCATATTGTTTATCGCGTGCATGGTCATACCTTTTTTATAAAATATATCGGCTATTTTTTTCAATATTTCAGAATCGTTAGGATTAGCGGCCATTATCTTTTCCAATATTTCAAGGCAGCCCGGTATGTTGTCTTTTTTCAACATGGCGTTAGCCTGAATTAAAAGGAAAAGTTTATTTACAGAACCGGCAAGAGAAGGCTTGGAACCTGCTGCCTTTTTTTGAAGAGAAAGATGGAGATAGCGCCTGGCTTCCAGGTGGTCGTATTGGACTGATATTATATTGGAAAATATCTCTACGGCGTAATCGTAGTTCTGTTTTTCAAATGCCAGAAGCCCGTTGTTATAGAATTCTTTTGATTCCTGATCGTTCATCATATTTATTAAGTTTACAGCAATCTTATATGATTGTCAAGATGCATGAGGTATGATAAAATACAAAGGCATATGGCAAAGGTAGAAATAAAAATATATCCAGATTCTATTCTGCGGAAAAAAGCCAGGCAGGTTGCGAGAGTAGGCAATGATGAGCGCAAGCTCGCTTATGACATGATAAAGACAATGCGCTCCGCTAATGGGGTTGGCCTGGCAGCTCCTCAGGTAGGCATCAGCAAACGCATTATAGTTGTTGAAGATATGCAAGGGGATAACAGGATTGCTTTAACCTTGATTAATCCTAAAATAACCCGGAAAAAAGGCAATGTAAATTTTTGCGAAGGCTGCCTGAGTCTGCCGGGCATCTCTAGCGATGTTGCAAGGCCGGAATTCATTACAGTAGAAGCGCTTAACCTTGACGGAGATATATTAAAAATAAACGCAGACGGCCTTCTTGCCAGGATAATACAGCACGAAACAGACCATCTGGACGGCATACTTTTTATAGATAAGATAGGATTTTTAAAGCGCAGGAAGATTATCAAGCAGTTTGGCGCAAAAGTCTGCATGGAATTTTAGGGTGTGGTGTATGAAAATAATATTTTTTGGAAGTTCAAGTTTTGCCGCACCTATTTTAGAGAAGCTTGTTAAGATTGAAGATATAATTCTGGTTGTTACGCAGCCTAACAGGCAGAAAGGCAGGTCTCTTAAAATATCTCCGACCGCTGTAAAGTTAAAGGCTGAGGAACTTGGAATCGAGATATTTCAGCCTGCTAAAGTAAATTCCAAAGAATCCGTAGAATTCCTGAAAAAATTTAACGCTGATTTATTTATTGTTGTTAGTTTTGGTCAGATAATGTCGAAAGCAGTGCTGAACTTGCCAAAATTATATTGCCTTAACATTCACGCCTCGCTTTTGCCTGAATATAGAGGAGCAGCCCCTATTAACTGGGCAATTGCCAATGGAGAAAAAGAAACAGGCGTAACCATCATGCGCATGAATGAAAAGATGGACGAAGGGGATATCGCGCTTAAAGATACCCTGTCCATAGGCGAGTTGGAAGACGCTATAGCTTTAACGAAAAAACTTTCCATAAAAGGGGCAGATCTTTTACTGGATGCTATAAAGCTGATTAAAGATGATGAGGTTGAATTTACGGCGCAGGATAATAGCAAGGCCACTTACGCGCCTAAATTAAAAAAAGAAGATGGTCTGGTTAACTGGGCTAAAAGCGCGGATGAAATTTACAATAGAATAAGGGCTTTTACGCCATGGCCGGGATGTTTTACGCATTTGGATAAGAAAATGCTTAAGATATGGAAGGTAATACCTGTCCACCTGTCAGGTGAGCCATCTGGCTCACCTGACAGGTGGACCAAAAGTGAGCCAGGCGCTATATTAGAGGTTAATAAAAACTGCATACTGGTTAAAACGGGAAAAGGCGCTTTAAAAATAGAAGAACTTCAATTAGAAGGTTCACGTAGAATGACCGCAGAAGAATTTATAATAGGCCATAAACAGCTTTCTCTCGGCGCAATTCTAAAGTGAATATATTTTTCCCTTGCGCATATAATTTTTTATGATATAATTCATCCATTACATTAGGAGCGAATTGCATTATGCCTGAATTAAGACGAGATCCGGTAATAGGAAGATGGGTTATAATATCTACCGAGAGGGCTAAGAGGCCGAGCGATTTTAATATCGAGCACGGGGAAGAGCCTGAGATAGAGTGCCCTTTCTGCGAAGGCCACGAGAAAAAGACTCCCACGGAAATATTTGCAATCAGAAAACCGGGCACAAAAAAGGACTCGCCGGGCTGGAATGTGAGGGTTGTACCCAGCATCGCCCCGAAATTCAAGATAGAAGGGGATTTAGACAGGTGCGGTGTCGGGATGTATGATGTCATGAACAACATAGGCGCCCATGAGGTAATATTAGAGTCTTCCAGGCATCTTACAGATATATATCAATTATCAGAGCTTGAAATACAAGATGTAATCAATACGTCTATTTACCGCATCAGCGAACTTGAAAAAGACATTCGTTTTAAATACTGCCTTTTATTTAAGAATCACGGATTGAAAGCAGGCGGCAGCATGAAAACAAAACACTTGAGGAGCCAGCTTATTGCGACGCCTGTTACGCCGACCAGAGTCAAAGAAGAACTCAGGGGTTCCAGGGTCTATTTTGAGTATAAAGAAAGGTGCGTTTTCTGCGACATTATACGCCAGGAAATAGAGACAGGCGCGAGAATAATAATGGAAACAAAAACCATGGTGGCAATCGCGCCTTTTGCGTCAAGATTTCCTTTTGAGATATGGATAATGCCTAAAGTGCACAGGGCAGATTTCATGAATATACAGGCTGATGAGATAAAGGATCTGGCGAATGTGTTAAAGACAATTTTCGCGAAACTTTCAAAGGCATTGAACGACCCGCCGTATAATTACATGCTGCACACAGCTCCTTTCAGGCGGGCAAAGAGGCCCGGGTATTGGCACACAATAGAAGAGGATTATCACTGGCATATAGAGGTCATGCCCAGGATTACTCAGGTGGCTGGTTTTGAATGGGGCTCAGGATTTTATATAAATCCGACTCCTCCGGAAGAAGCTGCGAAATATTTACGCGAGGTAACTTTATAATGTCTCAATTAAGGCGCGATCCGATAACAGGAAGATGGGTGGAAGTAGCTGTCTCGAATCCGAAAAAATGCGAAGAGTTTGATACGAAACCGCAGACCAAAAAAGGCGGGACATGCCCTTTTTGCCCGGGAAATGAGAAGATGACTCCGCCTGAGATAGAGGCAATCAGAGATCCTAAAACAAAGCCGGATACGCCAGGCTGGACAGTGAGGGTAGTTTCGAATAAATTTCCAGCGTTGAAGATAGAAGGAGAGCTGGATAAGCGCGGGATCGGCATGTTTGATATGTCAAACGGCATTGGCGCCCACGAAGTCATAATTGAAAATACGGATCACAATAAAGACCTGGCTGATTTGACGCAGGATGAGATAAACGCTGTAATATCAAAATATAAATCCAGGAACATAGACCTGGAAAATGACGCGAGATTCAAATATATCCTGCTCTTTAAAAATCACGGCGAAGCTGCAGGCGCTTCACTGGAACATTCGCATACCCAGCTCGTGGCATTGCCTATCGTGCCAAAGAGAGTCAAAGAAGAATTAAAAGGCGCCCAGAATTATTTTAAATACAGGGAGAGATGCGTTTTCTGCGATATGATAGCCCAGGAACAACAGGAGAAAGACAGGATAGTATTTGAAAATAAACATTTTATCGCATTTTGCCCTTTTGTATCCCGTTTTCCGTTCGAGACGTGGCTATTGCCGAAGGCGCATAATCCTGAATTTAAATCAATAGATGATTCAGTGATTTACGATATGGCGGGCGCATTAAAAGAAGTCCTTGCGAGGCTGAAATCAAGGCTTAACGACCCGGCGTATAATTTTATAATTCACACCGCGCCTATCAGAGACGGCTTTTATGAAGAATACCACTGGCATCTGGAGATAATGCCGAAATTGACAAACGTGGCTGGTTTTGAATGGGGTTCCGGATTATACATAAACCCCACCTCGCCCGAGATAACCGCTAAGTGTTTAAGAGAAACTAAAACATAAAAAGTCCCTCGTCCCGAGCCGCCAGCAAGTAAAAATGATGCGGCGAGGGACTCGGGATCAAATTTTGTTTCACAAAATTTGGGAGGTAACAAAATGGGAGTAAAGGTTGGCATCAATGGTTTTGGAAGGATAGGTAGAAATGTCTTCAGGGCGGCAATCGAGAACCGCAACATAGATTTTGTGGCAGTTAATGATTTGCCTACTCCGCTGGCTACGCTGGCGCATCTTTTAAAATATGATTCTACGCTGGGAGAGTTGAAGGTAAATATTGAGGCAAAGGAAAACGCCCTTATTGTAAACGGAAAAGAAATAAAGATAATGACCTACAAAGATCCCGCAGAGATCCCTTGGGCAAGCATGGGGGTTCAGGTAGTAGTGGAATCCACGGGCGTATTTACGGAAAAAGAAAAAGCAGTAAAACATATCCAGGCAGGCGCAAAAAAGGTTATAATCACAGCTCCTGCTAAGAACGAAGATCTTACGGTTGTAATGGGCGTTAACGAGAGGGTGTATGACCCTGCAAAGCATAGTGTAGTTTCAAACGCAAGCTGCACGACAAACTGTTTGGCGCCTGTCGCAAAGGTCCTGATAGAGAAGTTCGGGATCAAAAGAGGCCTGATGACCACTATCCATTCTTATACAAATGACCAGAGGATTCTTGACCTGGTGCATAAAGATTTGAGAAGGGCGAGGGCAGCCGCGCTTTCAATGATACCTACCACTACAGGAGCCGCAAAGGCAGTGAGCCTTGTACTCCCTGAATTAAAAGGCAAACTTGACGGCCTTGCGATAAGAGTGCCTACTCCGAACGTATCGCTTGTTGACCTGGTAGTAGAGGTTGAAAAAGATACCACTAAAGAAGAAGTTAATGCGGCTTTTAAAGAAGCGGCTGAAGGAAAGCTTAACGGCATACTGGAATATTGTGACAAGCCGCTCGTTTCAAAGGATTTCAACGGCAACCCGCGATCTTCAATAGTTGATGCCGGGCTTACCTATGTAATAGATAAGAGGATGGTAAAGGTATTGAGCTGGTACGATAATGAATGGGCTTATTCCTGCAGGGTAGTTGATCTGATAGAATACATGGCGGGAAAAGGTTTATAATATTCAGGTCTATATGGAAGATGCTGAGGCAAGGGAATTATCAAAGAAGATACTGGCGATGCAGGAAGAGGAAAGACACAGGATATCGCGGGATCTTCATGACGAGATAGGCCAATTCTCGGTATCTCTTGGCTCGGCATTGAACATAATTGAAAAAGAAATAGGAAAGCGCAATTTCGACACGACCCTCCGTTTAATAAAAAACGCAAAAAAAATCCTGACAGATACAACAAATAAAATCAGGACGCTTTTTATAGATTTGAGGCCTGCGGAATTAGACATGCTCGGGCTTCCTTCAGTTTTGCGCGAACTCTTCTCGCATTACACAAAGTCATACCCTTTAAATATAAAATTCAGGGAGAATATAGGCAGTATCCGCATTAAAGACGACGCGGCCATAACTCTGTACAGGGTTATTCAGGAGGCATTCAATAATATAATAAAGCACGCAAAGGCAAAAAATGTGAAGATAGGTCTATTGCTTAAAAAAGGCGAGATAAATTTTACAATAGAAGACGACGGAATAGGGTTTGACGCAGATGCATTTTTCAAAGAAGCAAATGTGGGTAAATTCGGCTTGCGCGGCATGAGAGAACGAGTGGATTTACTGAACGGAAAGTTTTTATTGCAGTCTAAATCAAAAAACGGGACAAAGATAAGCGTAATTTTTCCTGTAACGGAAGAGATTTGAACATGGCTATAACGGTTGTGCTGGCGGATGACCACGCGATAGTGAGACAGGGCCTTGGCGCAGTAATATCTCAGGAGCAGGATATAAAGGTTATTGCGGAGGCGTCAAACGGCAAGGAGGTCGTGGATATAGCTAAGAAAGAGCCGGCAGATATATTTATAATTGACATAACCATGCCAATGTTGAACGGCCTTGAGGCATCCAGCCAGATCATGCAGATTAATCCCAGGAACAGGATAATCATACTCAGCATGCACGATAACAGGGCATTTATAGAAAGGGCTTTGAGCTTGGGGATAAGAGGTTACGTGTTAAAGGATTCAGCGGCTGACGAGATCATTCAGGCCATACGCGCGGTTTACAAGGATGAATATTTTCTAAGCCCAAGGATATCTACATTTGTAATACAGGATTACATTGATTCAAAAGGCCAGAAGATAGGAGAAAAAAAGATAGTAAGCCTTACGGAAAGAGAAAGAGAGATTCTACAGCTAGTTGTTGAAGGATATACGAACAAAGAAGTTGCCGGCCATCTCAAGATTGCTTTAAAAACCGCGCTTGCCCATAGAAACAATATAATGCAGAAATTGGGCATCCATCGTCAGGCAGACCTCATCAGGTACGCACTCAAAGAAGGCATAACCACTATATAGTGTATAAGAAAAATAGCCCCTTAAAATAGGTATTTGTACCTATTTACAAATATCGGGCTTTCTGGTATCATTTTAGCTCGCGTGATAGGTGTCACGCAATAAAAAAAAGGAGGAGGGAAAATGGCTATTAATAAATGTTCGCCAAAAAAAGTGACTTTTAAGATAAGCGCTCCAAATGCAAATGACGTGCGCTTAGCAGGGGATTTTAATTCATGGGATGCATCTGATGCTACTCTTAAAAAATCCAAAGACGGGGTATGGAAAAGAGAACTTACGCTTAAGCCAGGCCGATATGAGTATAAATATTTAGTTGACGGCCAGTGGCAAAGAGATTCTTTTAACAACCTTTTTGTAGTAAATACTTTCGGCTCAGAAAACTCAGTTATAGAATTATAAAAAGGGAATATGCGGATAGCGATATTTTCGTGGGAATCTATGCATTCTATTTGCGTGGGCGGGGTTGGCGTGCATGTCACGGAACTTGCGTGCGCTCTTGAGCGTAAAGGCAATGAAGTGCATGTTTTTACGCGGTTAGGAAATCCTGATCAGGCATGGTACGAGTGCATTCACGGCGTACATTACCACAGGTGCCCTTTCAGCCAGAGCTCTGATTTCGTAGAAGAAATAAACAATATGTGCCGCGCCTTTGTGAATGTATTTTTCCAGACGGAAAGTGTAACCGGGCCGTTCGATGTAATTCATAGCCATGACTGGCTTACGTCAAATGCGCTTGTCTGGATAAAACAGGTGCGGCCTTCCAAAGCAATCCTTACAATCCATTCAACAGAATATGGCAGGTGCGGGAATAACTTCAATGACGGAAATTCCGCGAGGATCAGGGATCATGAGAGGCACGGCACGTACTGCGCTGACCATGTGATAGCTGTGTCAAGGGCTCTTAAAGGAGAAATACAATGGATGTATAACGCGCCTGACTGGAAGGTGGATGTGGTGTATAATGGCGTTAATTACAGGAATTTTGATGGGTTTATAGACCCCGACGCAGTTCGGCGTTATTACGGAATAGGGCCCATGGATCCCATGGTGCTTTTCGTAGGCAGGATTGTTTATCAAAAAGGCCCGGATCTTTTGATAGAGGCCATACCGCACATACTTAAATATTACAATAATGCAAAATTTGTTTTTGTAGGAGACGGAGAGATGCGCTGGGGCGTGGAAGACAGGGCAAAACAAATCGGAGTTCATCACGCTACAAGGTTCATAGGTTTTAACAATGGCTGGAAGCTTTCCGACCTTTATAAAGCAACAGACGTTGTGTGTATGCCTTCGAGAAACGAGCCTTTTGGGCTGGTTCTATTAGAGGCATGGAGCGCCGGAAAACCCGTGGTGGCTGCTTCAAATGGCGGGCCCGGAGAGATAATCTGGCATGATATTACGGGTTTAAAGATTTATCCAAATCCTGAATCTATAGCATGGGGGATAGAAACTGTATTTTCGGATTTTGATCACGCGAGATGGATGGGGGCTAACGGCAGGATTGCAGTTGAAACCGCTTTTTCCTGGGATGTTGTAGCTGACCAGGTCATGGACGTATATGCCAGGTAAAAAAATAAAACTTAAAAAAAGAGTGCCCATAGAACGCGTTTATAGAAACGGCAGAGAAGCTATTGTCAGAGACGCAAAAAGAAAGGTAAAAACTAAACCTTCTCTTCCCGCTGCTCCTAATCCTTTGGCTGTTGCAATAGAGCCGTCCTGCGCGATACAAGAACGTAAAAGCGCATCGCCTATAGCAGTAAATGAATACGAACTTCCTTCCTACGATACTACGTCAAGAATTACCTTGATACCAAAGGACCCTTCATGGATATACGCTTACTGGGAAATAGCAGATAGTTCAATAAAGGATGTAAAGCGTCAATTAGGCGGAAATCTGGACGGTACCAAGTTTATTGTGCGCATGTATGATGTGACGTGTAAAGATTTTAACGGTTTTAATGCCAATCATTGGTTTGACATAGAAGTAGGCCGTTATTCTAATAACTGGTATATAAATATATGGAACGATAATGCGTCGTATTGCGGCGAAATAGGCATGCTCCATAACTCCGGAAGATTTTTCCCGATGGCCAGGTCTAATTTTGTGCATACCCCGCGCTCCAGTTCATCCAACAGGTTTGAAGAGATATGGATGGATCTTAGCCAAGAAGCAGATAGGGAACAGGCATGTTTATTTCCTACTCCCATAAGGGCCGAAAAAGCTGCCTGCCCCGAGTCCCTCGACTTCGCTCGGGATAAACTCCGTCGAGGGGTTCAATACGATGCAGCAGGCAGATTCAGCTATTTCAGCGTGTCCAAAAGAAGAAAGATTTATCTTACCGAAGCGGATTTAAGAGCGTATTACAGCAAGCTTTCTCCTTTATTAAGAGATAAGATGTTTTCCCGCATTTCCAGAAAAAAACTGTATAGATACCTATATTCCGACATGTCCGGCAGAGAATGGAAAGACCTGCTTTATTTTAGAAGGCTCGCAGGCGCAAATTATGGCAGAAAGGTCATGATCGGCGCTTCTGAATTTACATATCTTGGCGGAAGCGAGAACCTCCAAAGCGGCGCAAGCGAATTTGTACAGCCGGATAAGAAACGTAAATTCTTCTTTGAAATAGGGACTGAGCTTATTGTTTATGGCCGCACAGAGCCTGACGCAGAGGTAAAACTTGGGGATAAAAAAGTTAATCTCAGGCCTGACGGGACTTTTAGCATGAGATTCGCCCTTCCAGACGGGAAAATACCATTGCCGTTTACAGCAACTTCGAATGATAGGATAGAAACGCGAAAAATTTCTACAACTGTAGTAAGAAAAACAGAATAGGGACGGTTCTGGAGGCATGAAGGGGACGGTTCTCCGATTGTCTACAGAACCGTCCCTATTATATATATGCATAAAGGTTATCTTTGTTTAGTATTGCACGCGCACCTTCCATTTGTCAGGCATCCCGAGGAGGAGAATTTTCTCGAGGAGAACTGGCTCTACGAGGCTATCACAGAAACTTACATACCGCTTATACAGGTCTTTGAAAAACTAGTCGAAGACCATGTGGATTTCCGCGTAACAATGTCCCTGACGCCGACTTTGGCGTCCATGCTGCAGGACGAGCTTCTCCAGAATAGATATACAAGGCATATAAATAAATTGATTGAACTTGCTGAAAAAGAGGTTCAGCGCACAGGCTATGACCCTAAGTTTCACGGCCTTGCTTTGATGTATTACGGTAAGTTTGCGGAAGCAAGGGATATCTTCGTAGATAAATACAATAAAGACCTGGTATCTGCATTCAAAAAATTTCAGGATCTCGGTTATCTTGAAATACTTGCTTCGTGCGCCACTCACGGATTTTTGCCTATCTTGAGCGTAAATCCTTCTGACGCCCAGGCCCAGGTAAAGGTGGGAGTGGACCATTATAAAAAAACATTCGGCAGGGATCCTTTAGGGTTCTGGCTCCCTGAATGCGGATATACCCCAGGTGTTGATAATTTTTTAGCAGAAGCAGGGATTAAATATTTCTTCGTAGATTCTCACGGTATTATAAATGCGGATCCGGCTCCAAGGCATGGCGTCTATGCGCCTCTATACTGCCCTTCGGGAGTTGCCGCATTCGGGAGAGACTCCGAGTCTTCCAAGCAGGTCTGGAGTTCAAAAGAAGGCTACCCCGGAGACCCTGATTACAGGGAATATTACAGGGACATAGGACATGAATTGGAATATGATTATATAAAGCCTTATATCCATCCGATAGGATTCAGGATCAATACAGGCCTTAAATACTGGAGGATAACCGGGAATACCGACTATAAGGAGCCGTATGTGCCTGAATGGGCAAAGGAAAAAGCAGCGATGCACGCAGGCAATTTTATGTTTAACCGCGAGAAACAGATAGAGCATATCGCGTATCATATGGACAGAAAACCCATGATTATCTCTCCTTACGACGCGGAATTATTCGGACACTGGTGGTTTGAAGGCCCGATGTGGATTGATTTTTTGATACGTAAAATTGCGTATGACCAAAATACGATAAAGCTCGCCACGCCGTCAGATTATCTGAAAGAATATCCTGTCAACCAGCTGTCTGTTCCGTCAATATCCACATGGGGTTACAAAGGCTATAACGAAGTTTGGCTGGAAGGAAGCAATGACTGGATTTACAGGCACTTGCATGTGGCAGGCGAGAGAATGAAAGAATTGACTGAGAAGTTTTCTAACGGCATAGAAAAAGGCAAAAACGACCTGGCCAGACGGGCTTTGAATCAAGCCGCGAGAGAACTCCTTCTGGCGCAGGCTAGCGATTGGCCGTTTATAATGAAAACAGGCACTATGGTGGAGTACGCGCAGAAAAGGGTGAAGCTTCACATAAATAGATTTACGCATATTTATAGAGACATGCTGAGCGGTTCCGTTGATAGAGAGTGGCTTGAGGCGGTTGAATCAAGGGATAATATTTTTTCCGACATGGATTGCGCTAAATATTATAATAAAACCTACCAGGCGGCAATATGAAAAACGTTCAGTCAAGCTTTGGCGTAGCGCTTCACATGCACCAGCCTATTATCCCGGCAGGGGGAGATGACATCAGGACAGCAAAGCTTATTTCAAACCTTCAATATATGATGGAGCATCAGAATACAGGAGATAATCATAATGCCCCTGTGTTTTTAAATTGTTATTCCAGGATAGCTGATTTTGTGAGAGAACTTGCGGGACAGGGCAAGAATCCGCGCATAATGCTGGATTATTCAGGGAATCTTCTGTGGGGACTTAAAGATATGGGCGAGCAAAGAGTCCTTGATAATCTGAAGCGCATAACCAGCGATAAAAAATACTGGGGGTACGTTGAATGGCTCGGGACCATGTGGTCGCATTCCGTAGTCAGCTCTACGCCCGTGCCTGATATAAAGCTTCACATAAAAGCATGGCAGGAGAATTTCGCGGCTGTATTCGGGGTAAAGGCCCTTGAAAGGGTAAAAGGATTTTCCGCGCCTGAAATGCATTTGCCGATACATCCTGATGTTTGCTTTGAATACGTGAAAGCGCTTAAGGAATGCGGTTACAGATGGCTTATGGTTCAGGAGCATACAATAGAAAATCTGGACGGAAGCCCTATACGAAGGCCGCATTTCCCGCATAAGTTAATTGCTAAAAATTCTCTCGGAGAAAAGGTCGAAATAACGGTTCTTATAAAGACCCAGGGGTCTGATAATAAACTCATAGGACAGATGCAGCCATATTATGAAGCCAAGAATTTAGGCCATGAAAAATATTGCGGGGTAAACCTACCGCCTTTTGTAACCCAGATAGGAGACGGAGAAAACGGCGGGGTCATGATGAATGAATTCCCCAGCGCGTATAAGATTGCTTTTCAAGAGATATCCGGAGAAGGTACGGTCGGCATGAATGTCACAGAGTATCTTGAATTTGTAAAGCACGCGGGCCTGAATGAAGACTCATTCATGCCCGTAGAGCCTGTTTCTCAAAGCAAGATCTGGGAATTTTTAAAAGAATATTCTCCGGGCGCGGTTGACAGTGCTATTGAAAAAGTAAAACAAAAATATCCCGGGTTCAGCTTGGAAAAGGCATCCTGGACAAACGATAAAGACTGGGTGAAGGGTTACAAAGATATAATGGACCCTATAATTAAGCTCAGCGCGGCATTTCATAAAAAATTTGATAATAAAGATATTGATAAAGAGGGCTCGGGTTACAGGAAGGCGCTTCTTTATCTTTTATTATCGCAGACAAGCTGTTTCCGTTATTGGGGCACAGGCGTCTGGACAGATTACGCGAAAGAGATCTGCCGCAGGGGGATGGAAATAATAAATAGGTAGGGGACGGTTTGAAACCGTCCCCTACTAAACGTTGACAAGGATTTTGTTATCTGATATATTTATTAAAACACAAAGGAGGAACAATGATAAGGAAATTGAAGAAGATATTTTCGCTGGATAACGAAAATCGCGTCAGCCGCGAAGAATTCATGCAGCTGGTCCAGAAAAAGTCGTATGAACTTTATGAAGAAAGAGGATGTCGCCCGGGCAATGACCTGGAAGACTGGCTTGAAGCCGAAAGATTAGTGAAAGAAGACCTCGGAGTAAAATGATATATTGGGCGCCGCTCCTACATTTTTACCAGCCTCCTACCCAGTCTCATGGCGTCTTGGCGAAGGTTTGCAAAGAATCTTACAGGCCGTTAGTAAGGGTATTTAAAAAACATCCTGAATCCAGGATTACCGTGAATATGTGCGGGGTGCTGACAGAGATGCTGGCTGATCACGGATACCGGGATATTTTAAAAGGGTTGGAAAAACTTGGCCAGCGCGGCCAGGTTGAGTTTGTAGAATCCAGCAAGTTTCACGCAATATTACCTTTGATACCTGAGATAGAGGCCAAGAGGCAGATATCTTTAAATAAAAAAACCAACTTATCTTTTTTCAAGGATAGTTATAGGCCAAGAGGTTTTTTCCTGCCGGAGATGTGCTATTCCGATGAAACAGCTTCTATCGTAAAAGGCATGGGCTATGAGTGGGTTATAGTAAGCGGGATTGCCTGCCAGGGAAAGTGGCCCATGGATTACATATCCACCTTTAAACTCGGTTCAGGCTCGATTAAGGCGTTTTTCAGAGACGACATAATCAGCAACATGATAAGTTTCAAGAATATTGACGCCGTTGGATTTGTATCAAGGATTAAAGAGCTGGCCGAAGGAAAAGAAGATGCCTATATAATAACGGCAATGGATGCGGAGACTTTCGGCCATCATATACGCGGCTGGGAAAATATATTTCTTGCAAAGGTTTATGAGATTATAGAAGATTCCGATGAAGTAAAGGCAGTGAAGATCAGCGATTTATTGGAAAAATTTCCCGCGGTAAAGGCAAGGCCCCCTAAACCTTCTTCCTGGAGCACCTCTAACGAGGAGATCATGGCGGGGAATTATTATCCGTTGTGGAACACGCCTCATAACAATGTCCATAGATTGCAGTGGGAACACATGGACTTGTGTTTAGAGATATTTCAGGAAGCGGAGAAGAAAAAAGATATTGAAAAGTCTGTGCCGTTTTTTAATACGGCGCGCGGGACATTGGACATGGCTTTGCACAGTTGCCAGTTCTGGTGGGCTAATAAGGGCAGGATGTGGAACGAAAACCTTATAAATAAAGGCCTTATTTTACAGGAAGAAACAATGCTGAACTCATATCTCGCAGTAGCTAATTCCGGCTGCAAGGATTCCGAAAAGAAAAGATGTTATAACAAGGTAATTGCGGCAAGACACATAGCAGGAAAGATAAGAGACGAGATTGTATCTTGACCAAAGCAACTCCAGGAGTTGCCGGATGGCAACTCCTGGAGTTAATGAAAGGATAAAAATGAACATACTTTTAGTTTCTCCGGAGGTTTTTCCTTTTGCAAAGACAGGCGGCCTGGCAGACGTAGCCGGGGCATTGCCGGAGGCCCTTGCTAAAAAAGGCCATAAGGTGAGCGTGATGCTTCCTTATTACCAGCTGGTTAAGAAAAACGGATTCAAGCCAACACTTTTTAAAAAGAACATATCCCTGAGGATGAATAACAGAGAAGAGGATTTTAACTTGCTTCTCGTGAAGAATAACGGAGTAGACGTATATTTCATAGAGAAAAATGAATATTACGACAGGGAATTTTTATATGGGACGCCTCAGGGCGATTACCAGGACAATGCGTTCAGGTTTGCGTTTTACGCAAAGGCAATACTAGCGTCTATCCCGCATATAGGGAAACAGGATATATATCATTGCAATGATTGGCAGTCAGGACTGGTGCCTTTATATATTAAAACCCATCATCAAGACGATCCGATGTTTAATAAGGCAAAGGTGCTTTTTACGGTACATAACATGGCTTATCAGGGCCTTTTCCCTAAAGACGTGGTGCCGTACCTGGATATCTCCTGGGATTTATTTACTCCGTCCGGGGTTGAATTCTGGGATAAATTGAGCTTTATGAAAACAGGCATGATTTTTTCAGACGCGATAAGCACTGTCAGCAAAGGTTACAGCAAAGAAATACTTGCTTCTGAATTCGGGTGCGGCTTGGACGGTTTATTGAAAACCAGGGAAAAAGACCTTTACGGCATAATTAACGGCGTGGATTATTCTGTGTGGAATCCTGCCATTGATAAATTTATAGCTAAGAAATACGATGAAAACGATTTAAGCGGCAAGGCTGAGTGCAAGAAAGACTTGGCCAAGGCGTTTGAAATAAAATACAATGCCAGGCGGCCTTTGATAGCGATGATAACGAGGCTTGCCGAGCAAAAGGGCATAGACTTGGTTGTCAACATCATGAAAGACATTTTAAAGGAAGCTGATTTTGTCATACTCGGCTTCGGGGACGAGAAGTACAATAATATATTCAAAGGCCTGGCTAAAAAGTATAAAGGCAAGGTCGGCGTGAGCGTAAAATTTGACAATGCCCTGTCTCACAAGATAGAAGCGGGCGCTGACATGTTTTTAATGCCGTCCAGATACGAACCGTGCGGCTTGAATCAGATGTACAGCCTTAAATATGCGACCGTGCCTGTAGTAAGGGCAGTGGGCGGCCTGGACGATACGATCCAGAATTTCGATTCTTCTACTAAAAAAGGCAACGGTTTTAAATTTAAAGACGCTGCTAATGAGGCGCTTTCAGGGGCGATTAAAGACGCTGTGACCGTATTCAAGAATAAAAAACTCTGGGATGCGCTTCTTAAAAACTGCGTTGCTTGCGACTATTCCTGGGAATCTTCCGCGGAACAGTACCTAAAACTCTACAAAAATCTATAATGAGCAAAGTTTACTTTGGGATGTGCCTGCATTTTCACCAGCCTGTCGGCAATTTTGATAATATAGTCGAGAGGGCATATCAAAATTGTTACAAACCTTTCCTGGACGTATTCGAAAAATATCCTGATATAAAAATGGCTTTCCATTTCTCCGGATGCCTCCTGGATTATTTTGAAGATAAGCATCCTGATTTTCTGGATAGGGTCAAGGTAATGGTGGACAGGGGCCGGGTAGAGATATTGGGCGGCGGTTATTACGAGCCTATTTTTACAAGCATACCCGAGAAGGACAGGCTAGGCCAGATAAAGATGTTGGCCGGCTATGTTAAGAAAAGGTTCGGGCAAAAAGCGCAGGGCATGTGGACGCCTGAAAGGGTCTGGGTGCCTGAACTTGCCAAGGATTTTAATAAGGCAGGAATGAAATATTCCATACTGGACGACGAGCATTTTATAAAGACGGGTTTGAACGAAGAAGAGCTGTTCGGTTACTTCACGACCGGTGAAAAAAATAAAGAGATAGCGATATTTCCTTCGAGTAGAAAGCTCAGGTACATGATACCTTTTAAAATGCCCGGGGAGATCATGAATTATTTTAAAGATGTTTCTTCAAGAAGGCATAAGCCTTTATTTACATACGGAGATGACGCTGAAAAATTCGGGGAATGGCCTTTTACCCATGACTGGGTCTATAAACAAGGCTGGCTTAATAAGTTTTTTGAAGAATTATCCAGGAATAAAGATTGGGTTGTGACTGTCAGGTTGTCGGATTACCTGAAATCAAATCCGCCAGTGAAAAAAATAAAGATCCCCGAGGCATCGTACCAGGAGATGATGGAGTGGTCGCATGGTTCGTGGATGAATTTTCTCAAAAAATATCCTGAAACCAAACACATGGTAAGCAAAATGCACTATATCAGCGAAAAGGTAAATTCTATAAAGGATGCGTCAGCTTTGCGTGAATTATACAAAGGCCAGTGCAATTGCGCTTACTGGCACGGGGTATTCGGAGGTCTTTACCTTTATCATCTGAGGAAAGCTATTTACGAGCATCTTATAAATGCTGAAAAAATAGCGGACAAGGTCTTGTATAAAAGTAAAAAAGACCTGTTTGAAATAAAAGAGGTTGATTTTTATCAAGACGGTAAAAAGACTTTTATTATTGAAAATGAAGAGATCTCTTTAATCGTAGATCCTGAATCAGGCGGGATAATAAGGGAATTGGATGCGAAAAAAGCATCAACAAATCTTGTTAATTCAATCGCAAGGCATGAAGAGGAATATCATAAGAAAATACTCGCGAAGATGGGTAAGTCCGCTGATCCGGGCGCTGTCCGCACTATTCACGAGGATACAAAGTCTATTGACCCTTCGCTGAAATCTGAATTTTGTTATGATAATTACATAAGAGGTTGTCTTATAGACCATTTTATAGACAGGCTAAGCACTATAGAGAATTTTATAGACTGTAAATCTAAGGAACTTGGCGATTTTGTTAATGCGGGATATAAAGCCAAGAAAGAAAAAGATAAGGTTGTGCTTAATAGAGTTGGCAAGGCGAATAATAAAGCTATAGCTATTACCAAAGAAATAAAATTAAGAGGCAAGAAGCAGATAGAGATTTCGTATAGTTTAAAAAATTTAACTAAGAGCGCAATTGATTCAATCTTTGGCGTGGAATTTAACCTGACAATGCCTTATCTGAATTCAGACAGGTATAATTATTTTGCGGGAGAAAAGATTTTGAGCAGTCTTAATGAAAAAGGTTCTATCCCGGGGGCTAATTTGTTTTCAATAAAAGATTCAGGCAAGGAATTGGACGTTAATCTGACTTTTTCTAAAAAGCCGGAAGATATATGGTATTTCCCAGTCAAAACAGTATCCCAGTCTGAAAGGGCATACGAACTCAACTACCAGTCATCCTGCATATTGCCGAGATGGAACATTAAAATCTCAGCCAATAAGCAAATTACTTTTATCATAGTCTTGTCGCTATAATATCCTTGATGCAGAGATCCTTTTTGACGCTCGCTTGCCCTGACCAGGCTGAGGCCTGAGGCACATTTGAGAGGTTTCGGCATAATTGATTCTTTTGGATATAGGTGCGCAAGGGGTTACGGCGAAGTTTTTTATACTGTCAAGGCTACCTACAGTATAAAAAACGAGCCGTAAACCGTAGCGCACGGCGAAACCATCTCTGTGCCGAACGGCCCCAGCCTGGCCAGGGCACCGTGCCAGCTCGAATCGGCGAGGCTTTTCTCCATGCCTGCCAGGGCTGGCTGTTACAATACGCGTTACCTATCTATTCAAATAATATAGATAATTTGATTTTTTAGTTGCTTTAAATGATGATATATGTTATATATAATAGCCTGTATACTCGGAGGATAGGGGCATGAATAAAAAGACCATAAAAGATGTCAATATTAAAGGTAAAAGGGTTTTGATGAGAGTGGATTTTAATGTGCCGCTCAATAAAGACCTGAAGATTGAGGATGATACCAGGATAACCGCAGCGCTTCCTACCATAAAATATGCTGTTGATAACGGAGCAAGACTTGTTCTTGTGAGTCATCTAGGAAGGCCGAAAGGCGTAGAAGAGGCATTGCGCTTAACGCCTGTTGCTGAAAGATTGTCAGAGCTTCTGGGTAAAAAGGTTCAGAAGCTGAATGATTGCATAGGTGATGATGTTAAGAATGCTGTTTTGGCCATGAAAGATGGCGATGTGATTCTGCTTGAAAACGTTCGTTTCTATAAAGAAGAAGAAAAAAATGACCCTGAATTTGCTGAAAAATTAGCATCTTTGGCAGAGATTTATGTAAATGACGCATTCGGCACCGCTCACAGGGCTCACGCGTCTACGGGAATCCTTTGAAGCCGTTTGTGGCTATCTTAGGAGGAGCGAAGGTTTCCGATAAAATAATGGTTATAGAAAGCCTCATGAAAAAGGTAGATGCCATACTAATAGGCGGGGGCATGGCTTATACGTTTTTAAAGGCCCAGGGCATGGAGATAGGGAGTTCAAAGCTTGAGGCGGATAAAATTGACGTTGCAAAGGCTCTTATGCAAAAAGCAAAACAGCTTGGCGTTAAACTGGTTTTGCCTGTAGATCATCTTATAGCGGACAAGGTGGATGCTGTCAGTAATACTAGAGTCGTGACTGATGTTGTGCCTCAGGGCTGGATGGCAGTGGACGTCGGGCCGAAGACAGTGGATGAATTCAAGAAAGAATTAAGGAATGCAAAAATGATTATATGGAACGGCCCTCTCGGAGTATTTGAAATAACTAAATTTTCAAGAGGCACTGAAGACGTGGCAAAGTTTATTGCAGGGCTTAGGACCATTAGCATCATAGGCGGAGGCGATACTGCGGCCGCAATTGCCAAATTTGGATTAGAGCATTCGATGACGCATATTTCTACAGGCGGCGGGGCTTCGTTAGAATATCTGGAGGGAAAAGTTCTTCCGGGCGTAGCTGCTTTGAATGATAAATGAGGACGCAACTTACGGAATGAAATGAACGTAAGTTGCTGTCCGAATTTACCCCGAGCTGCCATAATACCTAAGTATATGCGGCGAGGGGTAAATGCAAAAGACACTATCCCTCGCAACCTATTTTTGAGTTAAATAGTTGCTCGGGATTAATTCGCACCTCATATAAAAAACAGAAAGGAGATTGTTTTACGAAAATTATGAATTTTCGTAAAACAAGTGCTCATTAATGAGAAGACCTATTATTGCCGGAAATTGGAAGATGCATAAGACAGTGCAGGATAGCCTCGATATAGCTATCGGGTTGAAAAGGAAATTTTATACATTCGGAGAAGCTGACATTGTAATATGCCCTCCTTTTACCGCTTTGAGTAAAGTGGGTGATGAGATTTCTGATTCAAGCATTATGCTTGGCGCTCAGGATGTTTATTGGGAAGAAGAAGGTGCTTTTACAGGGGAGGTTTCGCCTAAGATGTTAAAGGATGTAAGAGTCAGATATGTAATAATCGGCCATTCTGAACGAAGGATCCTATTCGGAGAGACAGACGAAACTGTGAATAAAAAAGTAAAGATAGCGCTTAAATACGGCATGATTCCTATAATGTGCGTTGGCGAGAAATTGGAAGAAAGAGATAACGGCACAACATACGAAATACTGGAAAAACAGCTCACTAGAGGGCTTAAGGATTTGACGAAAGATGATATTTCCAGACTTATTATCGCGTATGAGCCTGTGTGGGCAATAGGCACCGGCAGGACAGCAACTCCTCATCAGGCAGAAGAGGCGCATAAGTTTATAAGAAATTTTATAGAAAAGCATTTTGAAAAAGAGGTCTCAATGAAGGCGCGTATTCAATATGGCGGAAGCGTGAAGCCTGATAATATTGCCAGGTTAATGGCAGAAGAAGATATTGACGGCGCTCTTGTGGGTGGCGCGAGCCTGGACGTAAATACGTTTGTCCAGATTGTAGAAAATTCGATTTTATAAAAAAAGGGATTTTTATGTATTCTATAGTAATTGTTATTCATGTTATTATCAGCCTTTTTTTAATAGCTGTAATATTATTACAGGCAGGTAAGGGCGGAGGCCTTGCGGATACATTCGGCGGCTCTCAGATGCAGAGTTTATTCGGTACAAAAAGCACCACTGTTCTTACAAAGCTTACAGCTGTGTGCGCCATAGGTTTTATAGCCACCTGTATTACGCTGGCAGTTATGTCAAGCCATAAAACCAAGTCTATTGTGGATAATGTCAGGATCCCTCAGACTGCAGCATCGCAGACTGAGACCCAAGCGCCGCAAGCTCAGGCTTCGACTCCGGTTGAACCATCAGCAGCACCGCAGGGAGGCACTGACGCAGTTAAATAATTTTATTATAAATATGAAAAAAATTACTGACAATATACCGGCCGCTTTTAAAAAAGCGGCCTTTTTATTTATAATTTTATTTTTATTGGGCAATGCGCCGGATTATGGGGATACCATAGTCATAGGGTCTATAGGGGAGCCTAGGACGCTTGTGCCGATTTTAGCATCCGATAGTTCTTCGGGCGCTATCTGCGGTTTAATTTTTAACGGCCTGGTTAAATATGATAAAGACCTGAATCTCACAGGTGACCTGGCCCGGAATTGGGAGGTTTCTCAAGACGGGTTTGAGATTACATTTTATTTGAAAAAAGGAATTAAATGGCATGATGGCGCGCCATTTACTTCAAAGGATGTGGAGTTTACGTATAAAAGTTTAATTGATCCCAATGTGAAAACTCCATATAGCGGCGATTTTCAGATGGTAAAAAACCTGGAGATAATAGACGATTATACTTTAAAGGTTTATTACAAAGAGCCTTTCTCTCCCGGGATTGCGAGCTGGGGCATGAATATTATGCCTGCTCATTTATTGGAAAAAGCAGACCTTAACACCGCAAAATTCGCAAGGAACCCGATCGGCACAGGACCGTATAAATTTAAACTATGGAAAACAGGCGAGAGGCTGGAACTTGTTTCAAATCATGATTATTTTGAAGGAAGACCTTATATTGACAGATACGTCTACAGGATTATACCGGACACAGCCACTTTATTTCTTGAATTAAGGGCTCAGGCAGTGGATTATACGTCTTTGACGCCGATACAATTTAGAAGACAGACAGAGACGGAATTTTTCAAAAGAAATTTTCAGAGGTTTAATTTCCCTAGTTTTGGGTATACATATATGGGTTATAATTTAAATGACCCTAAGTTTAAAGATGCCAGGGTAAGGCGCGCGATAAATTATGCCGTAAATAAAGAAGAGATTATAAAAGGAGTGCTTCTTGGCCTTGGCAGGATTTCAACAGGACCTTTTATACCGGAATCATGGGCATATAATAAAGATGTGAAACCTATGGAATATAACCCCGAAAAGGCGAGAGAGCTTTTAAAAGAGGCAGGCTGGATAGATTTGGACGGAGACGGTATTTTAGAAAAAGATGGAATGAAATTTTCATTCACAGTCATTACCAATCAGGGCAATGATGAGCGCAGGATGGCCCTGGAGATAATACAGAGAAGGCTTAAGGAGGTTGGAATTGAAATTAAAATAAAGATAATAGAGTGGAGCGCGTTTGTCAGCGAATTTATAAATAAGAAGAGATTTGAAGCAGTTCTTTTGGGGTGGGGCTTGTCTCTGGATCCGGACATGTATGATATATGGCATTCTTCAAAAACAAGAGAAGGGGAATTTAATTTTGCCGGGTATTCCAATGAGGAAGTGGACAGGCTTCTTCTGGAAGGAAGAAGAACTTTTAATCAGGATGAGCGTAAGAAAATTTACCACAGGATACATGAAATTTTATACGAAGATCAGCCTTATTTGTTTTTATTTGTTCCGGATGCTTTGCCGATAATAAATAGCCGTTTTAAAGGCATTGAAGTCGCGCCCGGCGGCATAGGCCATAATTTCATCAAGTGGTTTGTGCCTCGCAGCGAGCAGCGCTACACCCGCTAGAGAGAGTAAAAAGATATGGGAAAGTATATTTTTAATAGAATAATCGGGTTGGTTGTGCTTTTATTGGGCATAACTATCATCACGTTTATTGTTATTCATATTGCTCCCGGTAAGCCTACTGATTTAGAAGCGCAGTTTAATCCAAAGGTTTCAATGGAGGCAAAGGAGAGGATAGCGCATTTATACGGACTGGATAAACCGCTATATATTCAATATATTGAATGGTTGAAAAGATTCTCAAGGTTTGATTTTGGTGTATCTTTCATGGATTCAAGGCCTGTGACGCAGAAGATCCTGGAGCGCATTCCCATTACCCTTACCATAGAATTAGTTTCAATTATTCTGATATTATTAATCGGCATACCAATAGGCGTGACCTCAGCTGTTAAAGAAGGAAGTTCTTATGATAGATTTATGACTGTCTTTGTGTTTATAGGTTTTGCAATGCCGACTTTCTGGCTCAGCCTTATACTTATGGATTTTATAGGCGTAAGATGGGGTGTATTGCCGATATCAGGCATAAAATCTCTGGAATTCGAAAAATTTGGCAATTTTGATAAAGTGATTGATATATCAAAACACCTTGTTTTGCCGGTGCTTGTTTCAGCTTTTGGAGGCCTTGCCGGAATTTCAAGATACATGAGAAGCAGCATGCTCCATGTTTTGAAACAGGATTACATACGGACTGCCAGGGCAAAAGGCCTGGCTGAAAAAGATGTCCTTTACAAACACGCATTGAAGAATGCGTTTCTGCCTGTTGTGACTATTTTGGGTTTATCTGTGCCGGGGTTAATAGGCGGAAGCGTTATATTTGAGTCTATATTCAGCATACCCGGCATGGGCAGACTTTTTTATGAATCAGTAATGGCAAGGGATTACCCGGTGATAATGGGTGTCTTGGTGATAGGCGCGGTATTGACGCTTCTAGGCAATCTGCTGGCGGACATTTCATATGCGGCAGTTGACCCGAGAATAAAGCTAGAAGATAATCTATGAACAGATTAACGGTTTTTGGGATATTTATCGTAGGTTTTTTTATAATAATAGCTATTTTTGCGCCCATGATAGCGCCTTATAATCCGGGACAGATGGATATTGAAAATATACTTACAGCGCCTTCAGGTTCGCATATTTTCGGCACAGACAGTCTTGGAAGAGATCTATTCTCAAGAATGGTTTATGGCGCCAGAATATCTTTAATGGTAGGTTTTATAGCAGTTGGTATAGCTGCGCTTATAGGCATAGCGCTTGGCGCAATAGCGGGTTATTACGGTAAATGGGTTGACGCTATTATAATGAGGTTCATAGACATAATGCTTTGCTTCCCGACATTTTTTCTGATACTGGCTGTAATTGCTTTATTGGAGCCAAGTATTATAAACATAATGGTCATAATAGGCGCTACGAGCTGGATGGGAATAGCTCGTCTTATGCGCGCAGAAATATTAAGCTTAAAAGAAAGAGATTTTATATACGCCGAAAGAGCAATAGGCGCTAACGACCTGAGGATAATCACAAGGCACCTTATCCCAAATGCAATGGCGCCGGTATTGGTGAGCATCACTCTCGGAATAGCAGGCGCTATTTTGGTAGAGTCAAGTTTAAGCTTTTTAGGAATAGGCGTTCAACCGCCTACGCCTAGCTGGGGCAATATCCTGAGCGAAGGAAAAGCTGTGATGGGCGCCGGCTGGTGGATGATGTTATTTCCGGGCCTGGCTATTTTTATAACAGTGCTTGGGTATAATTTATTGGGTGAAGGAATCAGGGAAAAATTGTTAAGGTAAATATATGTTATTGCAAATAAAAAATCTGAAAATTAATTATAAATCCGATAGCCGCCTGTTAGAAGTTGTTCGCGGCGTTAACCTGGATATTGATAAAGGCGAATGCGTCGGGCTTATAGGCGAATCAGGCTGCGGAAAAACTACAGTCGGTCTTAGTATAACAAAACTTATACCGGAGCGGAAAGGAAATATAAGTTCCGGCGAAATCTTATTTGAAGATAAAGATATATTAAAATTAAATACTGAAGAATTAAGAAATATAAGAGGCAGGAAGATTTCATATGTATTTCAGGAGCCATTCAGTTCGTTAAATCCTGTTTTTACCATATATGAACAGATGAGGGAGCTGCTGAAAGAAAAGGATAACACCGGCAGTCAAATTGCTGAGATTTTAAAAAGCGTTGGGCTTGAAAAAATCATAGACAGGAAAAATATGTATCCGCATGAACTTTCAGGCGGAATGCAGCAGCGCGTTATGATAGGCATGGCAATTGCGTCCAGGCCGGGCCTGGTAGTGCTGGATGAGCCTACAACTGCATTAGATGTTACTGTTCAGCGGCAGATATTAGATCTTATTATGGAGCTCAAAAATAAGATGAACTTATCTATTTTATTTATATCCCATGACCTTAGGATAGTTTTTAATATTGCCGATAGGGTTAATATTATGTATGCAGGAAAAATTATAGAATGCGGGCCGAAAGAAAGAATCATTTCCGCCCCATCCCATCCTTATACGATAGGCCTGATAGATTCTATCCCTTCATTTGAGCATAGGAAGAAGCTTTTTAATGCAATAGGAGGAAGGGCGCCTTTATTTTCCGAATTGCCTAACGGCTGCAAGTTTTATCCAAGATGCAGGTTTAAAATAGATAGATGCGCGGAAAAAGAGCCGGAACTGGAAGATGTATCTAGCGGCCATGCGTCAAGATGCATTAGAATAGAGGATATTAAATCAAATGGAATTATTAAAGATAGATAATTTACATAAGACTTTTAAGAAACATAGAGTGTCTGCTGTGGATGGCGTAAGCTTTTCTATTTTTAAAGGTGAGGTATTAGGGCTTGTAGGCGAATCTGGTTGCGGCAAGAGCACGCTTGCAAGATTGATGTTGCGGCTAATATACGCTGACAATGGCAGTATTATTTATAAAGGCAAAGATTTGTTGAAAATTCCTGACAATGAAATGAGAAAGGCGCGCAAGAATTTACAGATAATATTTCAGGATCCGTATGCGTCGCTTGACCCTAGAATGAAAACAGGAGAAGTAATAGAAGAGGTTTATAATATTCATAGGAATGTAACCCAGCCCAAGAGAAAAAGTAAAGTAATAGAGCTTTTGGAAACAGTAGGGCTTAGGGAGACATATTTGAACAGGCTGCCTTCAGAACTTTCAGGCGGGGAGCGCCAGCGCGTCGGCATAGCAAGGGCCCTTGCAACTGATCCGGAATTTATAATATGCGACGAGCCTGTATCCAGCTTAGATATATCTATCCAGGCGCAAATACTGAATCTTTTAATAGAACTGCAGAAAAGAAAAAATCTCACCTATTTATTTATAAGCCATGACCTGGGGGTTATAGGTTCCATATGCGACAGGGTAATGGTCATGCAATCAGGCAAATTCGTTGAATCCGGCCCCTGCGAAAACGTCTTTAAAAACCCAGGACACGAATACACAAAAGCACTCCTTAAAGCTGTCTTCTTATCATAAGATGCAGTGTTTTCAATATTAGGTTACGCTTTAGCTCTGCCTGGCCCAGCGGGTTGAAAGGCCTTTTTGACGCGAGCGGGCACGGTGTCCTGACCAGGCTGGGGCCGTTCGGCACAGAGATGGTTTCGCCGTGCGCTACGGTTTACGACTCGTTTTTTATACTGCAGGTAGTCTTGACAGTATAAAAAACTTCGCCGTAATCCCTTGCGCACCTATATCCAAAGAATCAATTATGCCGAAACCTCTC
>JAPLMD010000007.1 GCA_026387235.1 Candidatus Omnitrophota bacterium | reverse complement strand
CTTTTAGCCTTTGTCCTTTTAGGCGAGAAATCAAACACCCAGCCCTATACTGAGGAAGATATAAATGTTTTTAAAATACTGTCCCGGCAGGCTGCCCTGGCAATTCAAAACTGCATATTCTTTGAAGAGTCAAAAGATGCCCAGCAAAGGATGTTCTCTGCGGAAAAACTTGCCTCAATAGGCGGAATGGCAGACGGCCTCGCTCACCAGATAAAAAACCGCCTAAACCAATTTTCCATGGCAAGCGGGGAATTAAAATTTGAAATAGAGGCTTTTATCGCAAAGCACGATAAGCTTATCAATGATGACTCGGAATTAAATAAAACATTCAGCTATCTGAAGAAAATAGCTGTTTCCATTATTGAGAATGTAAAAAAGACAGACGGTATTATTAAAGGCATCCTGGATTTTGCCAAGATGGAGAAAAAAGAGAACTTTTTTGCATCATTTTCCTTAAATGAAATCGCAGGCCTCTCTTCTAATCTGCTTATGATCAAACATGAAACTGCCACGATCCCCCTTACCGTAAAGATTGATAATGAAGATATAATATACGGGATTAAGTCGCAGCTGACCGAGGTCATCTATAATATGCTTGATAATGCTTACGAGGCCATACAAGAAAAGAAGATACAGCTTGGCGAGAAAGAATCAGGGACCTTTGTCCCTTCCATAGAATTGCGCCTGACGTATACACAAGACCGTCAGGTAATCAAGGTCTCGGATAATGGCATCGGCATAAAAGAAGAAGACAAGCATAAAATATTCGCCCCTTTCTTTACCACAAAATCATCCTATAAATCAGGCTCAGGCATCGGCGTATATGTGGTAAAAAGGATTGTGGAAGAAAACCATAAAGGTAAAATCTGGTTTGTTTCTGCGTATATGAAGGGAACAGACTTCTTTATAGAGTTACCAAAAAATAATGCGCCATTATCAAACAATCTCAAGGGGGGATAGAGTCTTGAAAATTCTTGTCGTAGATGATGAAGTTGAAGTTGTAAATTTTTTGTGCGTTTTTCTCGAGCGCCTTGGTTTAGACGCAGAGAAGGCAACCTGCGGGAGGGAAGCGCTTGAGGTATTCAGACGCAAAAAGCCTGAATGGGTTTTTCTGGATATCAAGATGCCGGATATGGATGGCCTTGAGGTCCTAAAAAAGATGAAAGAGATAGACCCTAATATAAAAGCGATGATGATTACCGGAAGAAATGATGAGGCGACTCAGAGCGAAGCGCAGGCGCTGGGCGCAAGTGATTACCTTATCAAGCCTATAGATTTAGACGACCTGGCCGAAAAAATAAAACAACATATCCTAATCAAAGGATAAAACATATTTTACTATGGGAAAAATACATGCGGACTACAAGAAAGAATTAGAAAAAGCGGCAAAACAGATGATCCTTATTCATCGCGTGGATACACTTGTAAAGATAATCCTGAGGACTATTGTCAGGACGCTGAAGCTAGAGCACGCCAGCCTAATTCTCTACGATGAAATACAGGATGCTTATGTAGCCAATGCCTCTAGAGGAAAATCCGGCTTAAAAATACCTAAAGGATTCTCCAAGATCTCAAAGGATAATCCCATAATACGCTATTTTACAGATAGGCGGCTACAGGCCTCTGGCTCAGACTATCTCCTTTTCGACCAGATTGGATACTCAACAGGCCCGTTCCATGAAGAAATAAAAAATCAATTTTTATTATACAATGCCAAGGCCTGCATACCAGGATTCTTCAGGAACAAGCTTATCTTTGCGCTATTTTTGGGGGAAAAGCTTGACAGGGAAGGTTTCACGCCTGAAGAATTAGGTTTCATGTCTGTCCTTTCTTCTGATACAGTAATGGCTGTTCAAAATGCGTGGTTATTCCAAGACTTGAATGAACAATTGCAGAAGAATACTCAGTTATTCCTGCAAACTGCCCTTGCCCTAAGCTCTGCCATAGAAGCAAAGGATCCGTATACGCAAGGACACACTGAACGGGTCGCCAATTATTCTTTAGTTGTTGCGAATGAGCTTAAAGCAATCGGGGGAATCCCTAGAAACGAGAAGAATCTATTAGAGAACTTGCGCATCTCTTCCCTGTTGCATGATATAGGAAAAATAGGAATATCAGAGAAAATCCTGAATAAAAAGGGCCTTCTGAATAAAGAAGAGCGCGAGGCAATGAAAAAGCACCCGCTTATAGGAGCCACTATATTAAGCAGGATTGATGAATTCCATGCGCCAATACTTGGCGTAAAATACCACCATGAGCATCATGATGGCTCAGGCTATCCTGAAGGACTGAAAGGAGAAAAAATCCCTCTCATTGCCCAGATAATTGCAGTAGCTGACACATTCGATGCAATGATCACAGAGAGGCCATATCGACGCGGCCTGAGTAAAAAAGAAGCGGCACGCTTAATAGAGAGCGAAAAAAACAGGCAATTCAATCCCATCATCGCAGATGCCTTCCTAAATGCCTATAAAAAAGGTAAGATATAAAGTATGCCATATACTATTTTCCGGATTTTATATTTTCAGTATTTCTTTTATCTTCACGACTAAGCTATCTAATTCAAACGGCTTCTCCACGTATCCGCTGATTTTCTGAAAAGTAAAAAGATCCTTGAGCGCCTCCTCTTCCTTGGCGCTCAGTATAAGAACAGGCGTATCTTTTATTTTATCTATCTTCCTGATTTCTTTAAGACACGAATATCCGTCCATCTTAGGCATCATTATATCCATAAGAATCAAGTCAGGCGCTTCCAACTCCGCTGCCTTTATGCCGGCTTCCCCGTCGCTTGCGGTTATAACGATAAAGTTTCTCCGTTCAAGCGTTATTTTTAATAACTTCTGCGTGTCTTCTTCGTCTTCTATAACCAATATCTTTTTCTTGTCATCCATATTTACCTCCCAAATTTTCCTTAACAATATTCTTATTTCTCTAACTCTCCGTCAGCAAACATGTTATAATACAATTCTTTTATTGTCAAGAAATTAAGGTTTCTATACAGTTTACATATACCATAGCTTCGCATATTGTCGCTAAGGTGGCTAGAAAATGCGGTTGTACTCTCTTAAAAACTGGTACAACGCAACTATTAATTGTTTTTTATTCATTTATATCCATATCTGTTTTAAGCATTTTAAAATACGCTGGTCCTAACCATTTCTGCGTAGGAGGACTAAACCGTCGTCCTGTCAGCCGCCAGGATTCATTAAGCCAGCTAAAACCTGAAACAACATATTCTTTCATTGATGGAAGAAAATCGTTTCTAGAATAATTATCTTTCGAATTACAAAGTAAAGATCTGCGTTCTCTAATATCGCTTTCTTTGACTTTAAACATTGAATCGCCAGAAAAATCATTTTTTAAATCTAACTCGGAAGCTATTGTCTTAGGTATATCGGACAGGCAAACAGGCGCATCTGAAATCCTCAATTCTCCTTTTGAATTAAATGGCTTTATCAATATAAGAGGCAACGCTCTTTCTATAGCTGATCCGAGATGTATCGGCCTGATATCCTTCGCTCTTAGATTTTCCGGAATATTAATTCCGATTACATCACCCAAACCATGATCTCCTATAATAAATATCATAGAATCATCGGATATTCCAAGTTTATCTAATTTATCTAAAAATAATTCCGCCAGTCTTAACATGCCTTTAGCCTGTCTTTTATAACCAACGCGATTCTGGGGTAAACTTTCATATTCTATACGCTCATTAAGATGAAATGGCGGATGCAACCCATCTAAATGGTAAAACTTAAACGCATATTTTTCAATATCTGCACTAGATGAATTTATCATCTTTTTTATAAAATTGTTATTAGGATCGTCAGTACCCTTAAGCCTTGTTACGCCGTTATGAACGCCGTTATAAACATGGTTTTTTACAAAATGCGGCATATATCTAAACATAGATATATTGTAAAGATCATATGTGGCTTTTTTAGTGCTATCCTTGGATAGTTTTCTTTTTTTTACCATATTAGAAGCGATTTTCTCATTGGAATAAATAAAATTATAGCTTCGGGGAAACAGATCAACTTTAAACCCATTGTCTTTTAAGAACTTTGGGATAGAACTAGAACAAAAAGCCTTTTTCATAAATTCTTGCATTGGAATTGAATTATCGTAATATTGGCCTGTTAAGATCAAGGGAACAGAAAGCAATGTGTTACGAAATCCGCTAACACTATTACGGAAATAAGTAAAACCTTTAAAAATATTTTTATAACGCTCGTCTTCTCCTATTATCTCCTGAAAAACATCAGTCTGAAACGCATCAATTATTAATATAATTACATTCTTTTTGGCTGAAAAAGCAAACTTTGTATTTTCATCAAAAGAATATTTTTTAAAACTAGGGATTTCCGGCATTGTTATCAAAATAAAACTTATTGAAATTAACTGTATTAAAATAAAAGCTATGCTTAATTTTCGGACAGTTTTATAAATAACTGAAGGCATTTTAAATGCTATGCATATAAATAAAATCCATATGCCGGTATCAATCACTCCTCTATAGGAATATTTCTTCCAATCAACAAGCCTGCCGTCTAAAGAACCGTAATCCCAAACTAATATATTTCCCTGAAACCATACTAAATGAAAAGTGAAACTCTGATATATTCGTAAGATATAAATGCAACGGGGCAAATAGAAATACTGTTAGAGAGAAAAAAGATGCAACAATTAAACTATTGATAATTTTTTCATGAAATTCTTTATTTGTTTTCATTATTACTTTCTTTTTAACAGATACAGAATCCTCTCGGAATCTTTAATCTTTACAGAATTTTGTATTGTAAAATATTGTCCGAACTCCTGTTCAAAAACCTCTTGTGTGTAATCTTGAAAGATATCTTTTCTTGCAATAAGAAGGCGTTGAACCTGGGAATCTGCTTTTGGAACAAATTCAATAACAAGCGAATTACAAATTCTGCTTAAAAAACTGGCAATTTTTTTAAATGGTACGTTATGAGAAATTACCAGGTGGTGAATTAAAGCCAGGGCAAACGCCATATCTGCGGACCCTCGTTCCAAAAATGACATTCTTTCTTCATTTTCCCAGCCAATGGCCGGGCTCGGATTGCTTAAATCAAGTAAAAGTGGCAGGATATTTGTCTCTTGATTTTCCATGCATTCAAGATAATTCTTTTCAACTGCAGCAGGGTCGATATCAAAGGATACGGTTTGTATATCCCTATCGCTGGCTATGCGGCTAAAAAATCCTGTGTTAGCGCCAAGATCGAAAACAGACTTCGGCTTTATCTGATCCAGAAATTCAGCTACAACTTTCTTTTTGAACTGCATTGTCTCAGAAGTATAATCAGTATTGTGATAATAATCAATCCATTCGCTATAACCAGGTTTCCATTTTAGCTTTTTTACAGCTGACTCTAAATTATCAATAAGCGCAAGAAATCCAAAATAGCTTAACTTTTTATTGCATGCTTTTACAGATTTATCTTCATAATGTTTTTGAAACCTTGCGTGAAGATGAATATGGGAAAGTAAAAAAGATTTGAAATGGGTTCTAATGGGAAGGAGCAGGCTTGCTAAATCCAGAGGGACGCCATCCATATAAATTCGGGATAACTGGCTTAACCTGACATCCTTATAGCTCATTATTGCAAGCGGCGCTAGAAAATGCTGACAAAATTGTCTGTAAGCAGCCCACGGTTGCCCTTTTTGATATTTCTCAAAAGAAAGCGTATCGATTAGCAAAGGCCTTCCGTTCTTAAATTGAATATTGTAGGCGCTGCTATCTTTTAGCGTCATTCCAAAGCCTAGGGCTATTTTTTGAATCTGTAGAGTAAGCAAAGCAGCGTGTTTTAATTGACTAAAACACCACTCGTAAGGATAAGAAATAAACGGCACAACTTCTGGTTTAATGATTTTATAGGCTGCTTCAGCAGTCTCTGCTTTAACATTAATTTCAACATGAGGAATAAGCAAGCTGGCATTAATAAGGTCTTCATAAAGCCCGGACCCCATTAAGTGATCATAGTTTTCTTTATAACTCAAATTTATCTGACGATAAATTGAGCCGTCTATTAACAAAAGAAAGCCATCTGGATCGCGGAAAGAACTTGGAAGATTTTTATTATTACTTTGTCCTGTCATGGTTTAACATTTTTTTTAAAAAATAGCCTTGTAAAAAAAATTTTGACCTTATTAAAAAATACTTTGATAAAAAACAATCCTATCACTAAAGTAGCTATGATAATTTGAAAAACACAGCTTCCAGCCCCTGGGTTAATATAGGCATAAGCATGCTTTGGCAAAACCCACATAAGAACAGTTAAAATTGCGATTTTTTTAAACATTTTATCACACCCCCTCTCTGATTAAATTATATTTAATATACCGTAAATTTATAGACGTCCTACATAATGCGTCTACTTATTTCCTAATTTCAACTAATGTGCCTCTTTTTACTAAACTGCATAGTTTCATTATATCACTATTTTTCATTCTTATACAGCCATTGAAGGCGTTATGAACATAACAAAAACTTTTTCATACATCCTATAATATTAAGCAACTCTAGCTTTGACTCCAGAGCCATCCCTGAAAATAATTCATTTTTTAGCCTCCTTTAAAGCCTTTTCTATATTTACTAAATCCTCTTTAACCTCTGGATTATTCGGGTCTAATTCCAAAGACTTCTTAATATATTCATAAGCTTCCTTAAATCTTTTCATTTTATATAAAAGCTCTGCTTTTGTGCTTAGTATTATTGCATCATTAGGATTAAGCATAATAGCTTTATCAATCGTCTCTAACCCCTTATTTAAATTGATTCCTGTCTTATAATGCGAAATATAAGCTTTTTGATTATAGGCCTGGGTTAAACTCTGGAGAACATTCTCATATTTATCTCCGCCATAATATGCGTATTCGAACTTTTCTATTGCCTTGTTATATTGCCCCATATTTAGATATATATGCCCAGCAGCGTATGCCAATTTTAGATCTTTTGGCGCCAGTTTATACGCTTTATCTATCCATCTTAGCGAGTCATTGTAATATGCCTTCTTTTTGGTTGCCACAGCAATATACATATAGGTATTTGCTATAGCGATATAGGTTGGGACATATTTTGGATTTAATTCCAGGGCTTTATTGAGAGACTTCATTACTGCAGAAATGTTTTTTTCAATATCACCTGAAGAATCTCTTACAGCTATTCCTAACACTCTATGAGCAAGATAGCTGTCAGGATTAATTTTCACAGCTTCCTCAAAGAGCGTAACCATATCTTTTAAATCCTTATCATTATCAAAACGCCATGCGTAAATTTCATGATAGAAATCCCTACTCTTATCCAGCTCGCTCAATATCTTAAACTCTGAAGCAGCTTCTTTATATTGTTTCTTTAAAACATAGAAACTTAATAAGTGTATATGGCTTATGATGTTTTCAGGGTTATATTTTAATGATTTAAGTATAGGTTTTTTAGCTTCGTCTATTCTTCCAAGGCTGAGATAGGCTCTGGCAAGATTTCCATAGATAATATCCCATGCCTCTTTTTCAGGGGCGTATTTTATTTCTAATTTTCTAGCTTCTAATGCCTTGGCATACAGCTCAAGATAATCATAACCAAAGGCTAGCATCGAATAAGCTTCGTAGTTCTTAGGATCTTCTTTAATAACATCTTCTATATTATCAATATTATCGCGTATTGTTCGGTCATCAGGTTGTCCTGTGATAAGTTCTTTTATGCTAGAAAAATCTAACGAATATTCATCTGCAAAAATAGGAACATTAAGATAAATAGGCAGACATACAACAAAAAATACAATGATTATTCTACTCATAAAACACAAAAACCCTCACAGGAATTTCTCCTATGAAGGTTTTACTTTTTTAATGTCCGGGATTTACCCCTTCCCAGTACTTTTCCGCTTCTTCTTCCATTACTTCAAGCCTATCGTAATAATCAGGGAACTCGTTAAGATGGGCAAGCGCTATCTTACCCGTGGCAATGCTATCGTTATTCGTGACATTTGTTTTAGGATCCCGCAGGCCATGTTCCAGCTCCACATCCATACCCCGCCTGAACTGTTCAACGTCAAACTTATTCCATTTTATTCCCAGATCATCTCCGATTTTTTTAGCCTGTTCCTGCGTAAAGTATCTTTTACCGCTCATTCCTTGCCTCCCATCCTGGTTTCTTTGAATGCCTCAAGACATCTTTCTGTAACATCCTCTTTTCCCTCAATAGCCTTGAAACATCCTTTTGCCTTCTTGTAATCTTCTGTTTCATATTATTCGGATCCAGGATAGCCTACTGGCTGGGTAAAGATTATCTTCTGGTCTTTTCTGAGATTCATGATCTTAGCCAAAGCGGGCCTGTCCACAGATCCCAGGATAACTGTTGCCAGGCCTTCTGACGCGCAAAAAAGATACACATTCTGGCTCACAAATCCTGTATCAACCGCTGAATAGTATTCCCTGTCTTTTTCATCCCCATCTGCCCTGGAATAATCAGCCACATATATGAGATCCAGAGGCGCCCTGGCCGTAAAACCCTGGAGCCCGGTAAACTCGCGTATATCCTTTGCCGCTACAGGCTCTAAGATATGCTTTTTGTGATTGTATAGATATAATCCTTTCTGCATGGCCGCATAGATATCGATTTCCTGCCAGTTCTTCGCTGTTGGAGCAGTGAGTTTCCCTGAATCAGGCCTATTGACCCCTGATGCCGCCCACAAAAGATTGGATATCACATCAAGCGGTAATTCTTTATCGCTGAAATCCCTATTAGACTGTCTTTCCTTAAGCGCCTGCATCAATAACTTCCCTCTATCCATTTGCGGCGCTGAAAGCTCTATAGGCTTCAACTCTTCCGCGAAAGCTATGACGCCGGTCATGCAGATAACTATCGATAACCCCGCCACTATTCCAATATTGATCAACATTTTATTTTTATTCATTTCTTAGCCTCCTTAAACATCCATAGCGCGAGCGCTAATGCGAATATAAAACCAAATATACTAAGCCATATTGGCGCAGTAAAGCCCGCTACTATCACTTCAATACTAAATATTACCCTCAAAAGATGTAAAAGCGCCACCAAAAGAAAAATAGCTCCCGTGACTTTCAATGCAATATTCTTCATTTTACGCTCCTTTCTACACCCTTTTAAAGCATCATTTATAATAATTATACCATAATCTCAATAAAAGCTATATATAAGACACATCTGGAGGCGATTTTCTTTCAAATATTTTAGATTTTGTTACAGGCAGTTAGTAGCCGGGGCGGTGATTGCGGTAACCACCTCCGAGGAGGGCTTCGCCCACCTAGGAGGTGTAATATCTAACTTTGCTTCGCAAAGTTGGCTGCGCTAAGCTGTTACAGTGTTAACGTAATCTCTCAATTTACAGTCCCTATTATAGTAAGAAATTCCGCTAATATCAAGAGAATAGAGTGATTCAGAGGTAAAGTTATAGCTAGAATTTGTCCAATTTGTCCGCTATTTTACAGAGCTAAATTTCATAACTCTTTAAGGGATAAAAGATTATGGAATGTCCATTCCGGGAAGGTGGACATATGGGGTTATTTGCATCTTCTTGCTCTTAGAAACCGGCTATATTTTTTGCACCGGTCACTCATTTGTCAACTTAGAGCAGCAGCAATAAAATCCCTGAATAGAGGATGGGCATTATCCGGCTTAGATTTAAATTCTGGATGGAATTGGCAGCTAATAAACCATGGGTGGTCTTTAATCTCTATTATCTCAACTAAGCTGGCCTTTGGATGAAATCCAGAAAAAACCATTCCTTTGTCTTCCATAACATTCCTATATTTATTATTAAACTCGTATCTATGCCTGTGCCTTTCAAATACATTTGTATGCTTATAAGCGCTATGCGCCTTTGTGCCTTTCTTTAAAACGCATTCATATGCTCCAAGGCGCATAGTAGCGCCTTTATTTTCCACTTCTTTCTGTTCATCTAATAAACTTATCACAGGGTATTTTGTGGTTTTATCAAACTCTGTGGAATTTGCCTGTTTCAAACCGCATACATTCCTAGCAAATTCAATAACTGCTGTTTGCATGCCTAAACATATGCCGAAAAATGGTATATTATTTTCCCTTGCAAACTGTATTGCCTGGATCTTGCCCTCTATGCCTCTATTTCCAAATCCGCCTGGAACTAAAATACCTTTTACACCGCTAAGATACTTGCGAACCCCATCTTTCTCAATATCTTCTGAATCAACTTTTTTTATTATTAAGCGCGCTTCATTGCTAATTGCGCCGTGCGTAAGCGCTTCGTATATTGACTTATAAGCATCCTGCAGGGTTATATATTTCCCAACAACAGCTATCTCCACTCCTTTTTTAGAATGTTTCAATCTCTTGATTACGCTGTTTTCCCAATTATTGAGATCGCTTTTATCGCATTTGAGATTAAGCCGTCTTACTATTAAATTATCCAGGTTTTGTCGTTTAAACATACCCGGGACCTCATAGATGCTTTTAACATCTACAGCAGTTATGACAGCATCTTCATCTACGTTGCAAAAAAGAGCTATCTTTTCCTTGGAGTCCTTGCTAAGGACTCGCTCTGTCCTGCATATAATAATGTCTGGCATTATGCCTATCTGCCTCAAAGTGCCAACGCTATGCTGCGTGGGTTTTGTCTTTATCTCGCCTGCTGATTTTAGATAAGGTACAAGCGTAACATGAATATTCATTGCATAGTCATGACCTAATTCAAGCCTCAACTGTCTTATTGATTCTAAAAAAGGTAAACTCTCTATGTCTCCTACTGTCCCTCCTATCTCCACTATTGCCACGTCAACTTTTTGCTCGCTTGCTGCCTTTTTTAAACAATGTTTTATCTCGTCAGTGATATGTGGAATTATCTGAACTGTTTTACCTAAATAATCCCCTTTTCTTTCTTTTGTAATAACGGAATAATAGATCTTACCTGTCGTGATATTATTATCTTTGGTAATTTTTGCATTTGTAAAACGTTCGTAATGGCCGAGATCCAGATCTGTCTCGGCGCCGTCCTCTGTGACATATACTTCTCCGTGCTGAAAAGGATTCATTGTGCCAGGGTCTACATTTATGTATGGATCGCACTTTATCAAGGTCACCTTCAGGCCACGCGACTCTAAAAGCCGCCCTATGGCCGCAGATGAAATACCCTTGCCCAAGCTTGATACCACGCCCCCTGTTACAAAGATAAATTTTGACATCCTCATCTCCCTTCAAGCATACGCTTAGACATCTTATTGCACGGCTTTATTGGATAATGGCCGTCAAAACAAGCAGTGCAAAATTCTTCTTTTGATAGCGGCATTGATGTGAGCATGCCTTCCTTGCTTAAATAAGACAAGCTATTCAATCCTATAAAATCCCGTATCCACTCTACGGTGTGTTTTGACGCAATGAGCTCCTTTTTCGTAGGAAAATCTATCCCATAAAAACACGGAAACCTTAAAGGCGGACAACTCACGCACATGTGAATCTCTCTTACGCCTATTTCCCTCAGCGACTTTACGCGGGCCCTGGATGTAGTGCCTCTCACAATAGAATCTTCTATTATCACTATGCGTTTATTTTTCAAGATATCTTTTATTGGATTGAGTTTTATCCTTACCCTGAAATCCCTTATGAACTGGGACGGCTGTATAAATGTCCTGCCTATATAATGATTTCTTATCATCCCCGCTTCAAAAGGAATTTTTGATTCTTGGCTAAAACCAAGCGCAGCGTAGTTACCTGAATCAGGAATAGGCATTACCAGATCGCAGTCCATAGGAAATTCTCTCGCTAATTGCTGGCCTAAACGCTTACGCGTGTTATAGACATTATTGCCAAAGATATTGCTATCAGGCCTAGCGAAATATATGTATTCAAATATGCAAAATGCGTGGCGTGTTTTTGGAAAAGGCTTTATTGACTCTACACCGTCTTTATTTATAAATACAATCTCTCCGGGTTCAATGTCCCTTACATACTGGGCTTGGATTAAATCCAGAGCGCATGTCTCGCTTGCCAACACATAAGAATCTCCGATTCTACCAAGACATAAAGGCCTCCAGCCATAAGGGTCTCTTGCGCCGATAAGATATGTGTCCATCATTAAAGCCAGAGAATATGCCCCTTCCAATTGAGACAATGCCCAGACAACGCTTTCTTTGATAGATTTCGCGCTGGCTTTTGCCAGAAGATGCACTATGATCTCAGAGTCCATTGTTGTCTGAAATATCGATCCGCTTGATTCCATCTGGTTTCTCAGTTTATAAGTATTCGTGAGATTTCCATTATGAGCTATTGCAATATGGCCTTTATTGTGATTGACTAAAAAAGGCTGGATGTTTTTTGGATTGCTCGAACCGGTGGTTGAATAGCGCACGTGGCCTATCGCTATGTTCCCGGTCAAAGACTTCATGACAGTTTCATCAAACACGTCGCCAACCAACCCCATGGCTTTGTAGGAGCGTATTTTTTTACCGTTATATGTAACTATGCCGGCGCTTTCCTCTCCTCTATGCTGAAGCGCATAAAGGCCGAGGTAAGTCATCCGAGCCGCGTCTTTATGATTTGAAATCCCGAATATCCCGCACATAATCTTGTATTGCCCTCACGTTAAAACCCTTTTTCATTACAACCTCTATTCCATTCACAGCCGCCTGAGCGCCGCTCATGGTAGTGATGCACGGCACGCATTGCATGACAGCCAAGGATCTTATCGGCTTCATATCTGATTGCCCTTTTTCACCTGACGGCGTATTTATAATAAGGGCTATCTCGTTTTTCTTGATAAGATCCAGCACGCTGCGATCGCCTTCTGAAATCTTGCCTACAAGCCTGGCTTTTATATTATTGGAACACAGCGCTTTATAAGTCCCGGTCGTAGCAATAATCTCGAAACCCATATCAGAAAGTTTCTTTGCGATGAAAACAATATTTCTTTTATCGTTATTCTTAACGCTTATAAATATTTTGCCTTTTAGCGGCAGGTTCTGGCCTGCGGCAAGCTGAGACTTGTAAAAAGCTATGCCAAAAGAACTATCTATACCCATCACCTCTCCTGTTGACTTCATCTCAGGACCGAGCACTATATCAACACCTGAAAATCTTGAAAAAGGAAACACTGACTCTTTTACTGCGATATGTTTTACTTTAACCTCTTTTGTAAATCCTAATTCGCTTAATTTCTTCCCGGCCATTACCTTTGCAGCTATTTTCGCAAGAGGAACGCCTGTTGCCTTACTTACAAAAGGAATTGTCCTGGATGCCCTTGGGTTTACTTCAAGACAAAATACCTTGTCATCCTTTATAGCAAACTGAATATTCATGAGGCCCTTAACCCTCAGTTCTTTAGAGAGCGCGTAAGTATATCTTTTTATGGTATTCAATATATCCTCGCCTAATGTATACGGAGGCAATACGCAGGCAGAATCTACTGAATGCACGCCTGCCTCCTCTATGTGCTCCATTATCCCGCCTATCACTGTCAAAGTACCATCAGAGATAGCATCTACATCTACCTCAATCGCATCTTCTAAAAATTTATCTATGAGAACTGGGTGGCCCTCGCAGACCTCTCTTGCCTCGCTGATAAAACTCTCCAAAGATATATCGTCATAAACAATCTTCATTGCCCTGCCGCCTAAAACATAAGAAGGCCTCACTAAGACAGGATATCCTATCTTTCTTGCGATGCTAAAAGCTTCTTCTCTTGAAAATGCGGATCCGTTTTTCGGTTGATTAATGTTTAATTTTTTCAGCACCTTCGCGAATTTCTCCCTGTCCTCTGCCTTGTCAATAGAGTCAACGCTGGTTCCGATAATAGGCGTTCCCGCCTTTTCTAGCCCACGTGCCAAATTTAAAGGCGTCTGCCCGCCAAACTGCACTATCACTCCGTCTGGCTTTTCTCTGTCTATAATATTCATTACGTCTTCAAATGTAAGCGGCTCAAAATAAAGCTTATCCGATGTATCGTAATCAGTAGATACAGTTTCAGGGTTAGAATTTACCATTATAGTCTCGTAGCCAAGTTCCTTTAACGCAAAAGACGCGTGGCAGCAGCAGTAGTCAAACTCTATTCCCTGGCCAATTCTATTCGGCCCGCCACCAAGTATCATAATCTTTTTCTTTTTTGAAAACCGCGTCTCATCTTCTTCTTCATAGGTTGAATAATAGTATGGTGTATATGCCTCAAACTCTGCGGCGCAGGTATCCACTAGTTTAAAAATCGCCTCTACGCCATTTTTCTTTCTTGATTTCCTGACAAACAATTCATCGGATTTTATCAACTGGGCTATTTGCTTATCGCCAAACCCATATTGCTTTGATTTAAGAACCAACTCTCCTGATAAAAATTTCTTTCCCCTAATCTCCTTCTCCAACTCCACTATTTCTTTAATATTATTAATAAACCAGGGATCTATATTGGTAATAGAACATATTTTTTTAACGCTGTATCCCTTTTGAAGCGCATATTTGATATAAAATATCCTTGAGGCATTCGGTTCTTTTAAGCGCAGTTTTATTTTTTCATCCGAAATCCGGCGATAATCCAGCTTGTTATCCAGGCCGCTATGCCCTATCTCCAAACCACGCAGCGCCTTCTGCAATGCCTCTTTAAAAGTCCTGCCTATCGCCATTGTCTCGCCTACTGACTTCATTGACACGCCCAAAATGTCTTTCGCCTCCGGAAATTTTTCAAAAGTAAAACGAGGCACTTTAACTACGCAATAATCAATGGCTGGCTCAAACGAGCTCGGCGTTTTCCTGGTAATGTCGTTCGATATCTCATCCAGCGTGTAACCAATCGCTAATTTTGCTGCAATCTTCGCGATTGGAAATCCTGTCGCCTTGGATGCAAGCGCGGAACTTCTTGATACCCTGGGATTCATTTCAATAATAACTTGCCTGCCTGTTTTTGGATGCACTGCAAATTGTATATTTGAACCTCCTGTCTGAACGCCTATTTCTCTGATGCATTTTATAGCAGAATCTCTCATCTGCTGATATTCCTTGTCAGTGAGGGTCTGAGTTGGCGCAACAGTAATACTGTCTCCGGTATGTACCCCCATTGGATCAAAATTTTCGATTGAGCAGACTATCACGACGTTATCTTTTAAGTCGCGCATGACCTCAAGCTCAAATTCCTTCCAGCCTACAGCTGATTCCTCAATAAGAATTTCACCTATCATGCTTGACTCTAAGCCGCGTTTTGCGAGATCCTTGAATTCCTTTATATTCCAGGCAATACTGCCGCCTGTACCGCCCAGAGTAAAACTCGGCCTGATTATCAGCGGAAAACCTAGTTTTTTAGCAACGTTACACGCAGACTTCAAGCTACGCGCCTTGTCGCTCTTAAGAAGATCCAGCCCTATCCTTTTCATCGCCTCTTTGAATAATTGTCTATTCTCGCCTTTTTTTATCGCCTTTATATCAGCTCCTATAGTTTCAACTTTATATTTTTTTAATATTCCTTTTTCAGCGAGTTCTACTGTAACATTCAATGCAGTCTGTCCGCCTAAAGTAGGCAAGAGCGCGTCAGGCCTCTCCTTGGCAATAATTTTTTCGATTACCTCTGCTGTTATCGGCTCTATGTAGGTCTTGTATGCTATTTCAGGATCAGTCATGATAGTGGCTGGATTCGAATTTACAAGTACTACCTTAAAACCCTCCTGCTTTAAGACCTTGCAAGCCTGGGTTCCTGAATAGTCGAACTCGCACGCCTGGCTGATTATAATAGGCCCTGAGCCGATAATTAAAATCTTTTTTATATCAGTTCGTTTAGGCATTAGATCTCCATCATCCTTATAAACTCATCAAATAAATACTTTGCGTCATGCGGCCCTGCCGAAGACTCAGGATGAAACTGCACTGAAAAAATCGGCAATTTCTTGTGCCGCATTCCTTCCAATGTATTATCGTTCAAATTCACGTGCGTTATATTCGCATCCTTTTTATTCAAAGATTTTATATTCACGCAGAAACCATGGTTCTGCACAGTTATAGAAACCTTGCCTGTCCGTAAATCTTTTACCGGATGGTTTGCGCCGTGATGCCCAAATTTAAGCTTGTAAGTTTTTCCTCCTAATGCCAGTCCGAGCACCTGATGGCCGAGGCATATTCCAAAAATAGGCAATTTCCCAATTAATCTTTTAACGTTTTCCACTACACAGCGCACAGCTGCGGGATCCCCTGGCCCGTTAGAAAGCAAAATTCCATCCGGCTTCATCCCCAGAATTTTCTCAGCGCTTGTATAGCTAGGAACAATTATTACTCTGCAATTTTGTTTTGCCAATTCCCTGAGGATATTAAATTTAACCCCGCAATCTATGACAACTACTTTGTACTTACCGCTTTTATTCCAGTATTGAATTTTATCAGACGTAACCTCTTTTACCAGATCAATGCCAACGAGGCCTGGCGAAGATTTTACTTTTTTAAGCAAGCTCTTCTCATCCATGTCCTGTGTTGAAATAATTGCCTTCATTGCGCCTTGCAACCTGATATGGCGGGTAAGAGCGCGCGTATCTACGCCCTCTATGGCCAATATATTATTATCTTTAAGATAACTACCAAGATCCTTTTTAGAACGCCAATTACTTGCAATGCCGCTATATTCCTTTACAACAAAACCTTCGAGAAATAGTTTTCTTGATTCAGCATCCTCTATATTGACGCCGTAGTTACCTATAAGAGGATAAGTCATAGCGACAATCTGGCCTTTGTACGACGGATCAGTCAGGATTTCCTGATAACCAGTCATGCTGGTATTAAAAACAACCTCTCCGCACCTCTGGCCTCTTGCGCCAAAGGAAAAACCCTCAAAAATCTTTCCGTCTTCAAGAACTAGTTTCGCTTTCATTTAGATACTTTCTTTTGGCTTGTGAAGCTCCGTGGATTTATGGTTCGACTACGCTCACCATCCCTCAGACATCCCGAGCCAGCCCTATTCATTCTCGCCTTCACCCCTCGACTGCGCTCGGGGCAGGCAGGCGAGGCTTTCTGGCAAGGGGAAAAACATATAACCTTCTGCGATACCACATCAGACATTATCCTTAAGCCTTTGGCGCTTACATCGTAAACTCCGACAATATCTTTATATTTAGAAGATTGAGGCATAAGTTTTGCAAACATATTCTCAAACTGCGCAAACCATTTATCATTAAATACAACTTCCTTTTTTTCAGGAAACAGCGCGATATAGAATATCTTTGTTTCCACCAAATCCTGAAAAAAGTGCGTTCCGAACGATAGCTCAGGCATGAGATTGCCGGATGAAAAAGCAACCTCGCTAAGAACTGCTATATTATTTATCTCTGCAAATTTGACCGGCACGCCCAGGGAAGGAGTCGTGGTGCCCCATCTACCCGGACCCATGAGCATGGCAGGCAGCACAGCCCTGTCTTTTATATCCCTGTTCAAAGCGCCTACTATGCGGGCAATCTCATACTTATCTGTCTCGTTTAATTTAGCATACTGTTCGGGATTAACGCATATGATCCTTTTGATCTCAAGCGAGATATTGCCTCCGAGAAAATACCCGTTCGACTCAAAAAGCATGTCTTCCTTTTTTACCCTGGCCGGGATATTCGCCTTCCTGCTAAGTCCCCAAGTCTGCAGGGGCCTGCACTGCAAAAGGTTTATCCTAAACGTGTTGTCCTTTGTGAAATTCACTGTAAACTCTATCTCCACAGGATAATTATAGCTCTTCTCAAGGGCTCTCAATATCTTCCTGAAAGAATCCGCCAGCGGGTAATTATCAAACACGTTGTCAAGCGTCAATATCCAGTATTCCCTGTCTTCCTTGCCGCTTCTATTCATCATAGCCATAGCCTCGTCATCCTTCACTGCCACGGCCTCTATGCCTTCGTATGATTTCCCTTCTATAATATCTTCAAAAGGAACGGTTTCCAGGACATTCTTCCTTGTATTGATAAGATCTACGTGACGCTGGGAAAATTTCCTGAGATCGTCCTTTTCCGCATAAGGCCTTTTCAAGGGATCGTCAAGCGCAACCATCCTTGGATAATCGCCTTCAACGCGGTTTACTGCCCTCGTGCCAAGCCCGAACACAAGCCTGAGCATGCCTGCCTCCGGGTCTATATCCTTGTTCCAGACATATGTATTATGCGAAATGCCCACGCCTGCAAGGTCAGGAAAGAAATAGTCCCCGTGGTCAGAGCCTGAAACGCGTTGGACGAGAAGCGCCATCTGCTCGTCCAGTTTATCCAGACCCCTTTGTTTTCTGTACACGAGCGCGTCCTCATTCATGGTGCTCGCGTAAATCCTTTTTACGGCTTCTGCGAACTGAATATACCTCTGCTCCGGCGTACCCTGATTCGCTAAAAATATACTTTCATATTTTCCGGCAAATGCGTTTCCAAACCCATCCTCCAGAAGCGAGCTTGAGCGTATTATAATAGGCGAGGAGCCAAAATATTCTACGATCTGTTGGAAATGTTCCATAATCTCTTCGGAAAACACTCCATAAAGCATTTTTTCTTTTAAAATTTTTGCAATACTAAAGTACCCGTCCTCTGTTTTTTGCTGCACATGTAATTTCCACAACCGGTTCTGCACTATATATGAATAAAATATATTCGAGCCGATATAAAATGAATCGTGCGGTTCTGAAAACCTTTGCCAGTTAAGCGGTTTATTTTTCGACAGAATCTTCCTGGCCAAAAGCATGCCCACGCTTTTGCCTCCGATAAAACCTGTGCCTATCAGCCTGGATTTTATATCTATCAGCTCCTGGAGCGAAAAATTATCTATTGCCATGCATAGCATCTTTTTGTTCGAAGATATTATAATACCGCAAAGCTTTTTTATCATATCCCTTGTCTTTTCCTGCGGCGCATGGCTTTTTATCAGCTCCTCTGCTTCAAGGAATAACCGGTCCCAGTAATCGAGATTCCTTTTTGCGCTGTCTGCCCCCTGCTCGCGGATATAAGAAAGTATCTTTACAGCATTAACGCTGTCTGTAATCGGTATAAACCTGTCTTTTTCTTTCTGGTGCGGCAGAAACATGGTCGGAGAATACCTGTTCCATACCTTTAAAGGATGTATATACAAATTGCCTTCACAGTGGTATGCATCCATTAATAGCTGGGTTGTCTCGCGTATAGTGGCTATGGATTTAAAAGAATGGTTATTGCGTAATATAGAAAAATAAGTGACTGTTTTGAGCTCATAAAGATAAGGACATGTAACCATAAAAAAGTTGCCTATCATAAGGTCTGTTGCCCAGGCTGAAAGCAACTCTGACAGGCAGTCAAAAATATAGTACGCGCCTTCTCCTTCCTGTGTGATAATACTATTCACCTTAGTGGTAAAAGATTCGAATCCGGCATGAGCATCCAGTTCATATCGCTTTATCTCGCTTGATGGCTTAAGCAGTTCTTTGTGGCCGGCAAATCTCATATATATAACCTTTTTGCCATCCTTGAGCGCCTGGCGCACAAAAGGTTTCACAAGATAGCTGTAATCCTTTATATCATCTATCTGCCAGACTACATTATCTCCCAACCTCAGGCCTGTAATTACGCTGTCCAAACCTTTGATTCCTGTACTTATCATTTAGATAGCTCCTTACATAAACAACAAACTGCTTTTACCCATCAGATACTTGTCAATACAATAGGCAGACTTCCTGCCTTCTGAGATAGCCCACACCACTAATGACTGGCCGCGTCTCATATCGCCCGCAGAAAACACTTTCTCAACTGAGGTCATATAATTTGCATCTGTCTTTACATTACCTCGTTCATCAAATTCAACATTAAGGCTTGTAAGCAAGCCGGAGTGTTCCGGATGTAAAAACCCTACGGCAATAATAACTAAATCAGCCTCTATTTCAAACTCGCTTCCCGGAATCTCTTTCATGGCAGAGCAGGTTTTACCATCTGTTTCAGAAAACTCTACTTTTACGCAGGAAAGTTTTTTTATTGAGTCTTTTTCTCCGACAAAGCTTTTCGTAAGCACTGCCCAGTGGCGCTCTCCTCCTTCTTCGTGGCTCGAAGATGCCTTTAATAACAGCGGGTATTTCGGCCAGGGGTAAGCTTCGGTTCTACATTCATAAGGCCTGGGTAAAACTTCGATTTGCGTCACGCAAGCCGCTCCCTGACGATGAGCTGTCCCCACGCAATCAGCGCCGGTATCCCCTCCGCCTATAACCACAACTTTCTTGGCCTTGGCATCGATAAATTTATTTACGCCTGCAGGGGAGGGTTTTAAACCCTCCCCTACGCGGCGATTAGACTGGGTTAGATAATCCATTGCAAAATATATGCCTTTCAGTTCTCTCCCTTCTATTTTAAGGTCTCTTGGGACACGCGAGCCGCCTGCCAGGCAAATTGCATCAAATTCACTAAGAAGTTTTCCACTAGGATAATCAATGCCTGCGTTCACGCCTGTTTCAAAAACAATGCCTTCTTTTTTCCATATATCAATGCGTCTGTCTATAAGGTATTTTTCAAGTTTAAAATCAGGAATGCCATAACGCAATATACCTCCCAGCTTTTTGTCGCGCTCAAAAACAACTACGTTATGGCCTGCTTTATTAAGCTGACTGGCGCATGACAAGCCCGCTGGCCCGGAACCGATAACAGCTATTTTCTTACCTGTTCTCTTGCTTATAATACCTGGCTTGATCAATCCTTTTTTGAATCCTGATTCTATAATAGCGATCTCATTTTCGCGTATAGTAACAGCGTCGTCGTTCAAGCCCAATACACATGCATGTTCGCATAATGCCGGGCACACCCTTCCTGTTATCTCTGGTAAGTTGTTCGTAGCGTCCAATAAAGCAAGCGCTGCCTTCCAATTGCCACGAAACATATAATCGTTCCATTCAGGGATATAATTTCCTATGGGACAGCCCCAATGGCAAAACGGCGTAGAGCAATCCATGCAGCGCGAAGCCTGCTCCTGCGATTGTTTTTCGGGCCGCGGCACACTAACCTCTTTAAAATCCTTGATACGCTCGCAAACCGCTCTATAAGGGCTGCTCTGCCTGGCTGATTTTAGAAAACCTCTTGGATCACCCATCAAATGCCTCCGTCAGATCAAGCTTTTCTTCTATCTTTACCCCTTCAAGTATACGCTTGTATTCTATAGGTATAACCCTGACAAATTTTTTAAGCTCTTCTGTCATATTATCCAGAACCTTTTTTGCCTTTCTGCTTTTTGTATATTTAAAGTGATTATTAAGCAAATTATATATGGCATCCCTGTCTTCTCTTTTCACCGCTTCCAGTTCAACCATATCCATGTTGCATTTTTGTTTAAACGTACTATCTTCGTCGTAAACATATGCTATGCCGCCTGACATGCCTGCAGCAAAGTTTCTGCCTGTTCTTCCCAAAACAATTACCCTGCCACCTGTCATATACTCGCAACCATGGTCGCCTACACCTTCCACGACAGCGTACAATCCTGAATTTCTTATGCAGAACCTCTCTCCCGCAATACCGCATATGTAAGCCTCGCCGGATATGGCGCCATAGAAAGTAGTGTTGCCTATGATCACATTCTCATCAGGCTTGTAATGCGTTCTTTTGTCAGGGTAGATTATAATTTTTCCTCCGGAAATACCTTTTCCGACATAATCATTGGTCATGCCTTCTAATTCAAATGTAATGCCTTTTGCCAAAAATGCCCCGAAGCTTTGGCCGGCAATGCCTTTGAATTTGCACCTTATCGTGTCTTCCAAAAGAACCCCATCCCCGCACATCTTGCAGACCTCGCCGCTCAACATCGTACCGGTAGCCCTGTTAGTATTATTAATATCAAGACTGATCTCCACAGGTATGTTCTTCGTTAAAGAATCCTTGCACATCTTTATAAGCTCTCTATCAAGAACAAAATCCAGCCCGCTATCCTGCCTGGATACGCAGTATCTCGGAGTACCCTTTGGAACATCAGGCTTATAAAGTATTCTGGAATAGTCTATGCCCTTTGCCTTCAGGGGAACCATATCCCTATCCAATTCAAGCAGATCAGACCTTCCTACCATTTCGTCTATGGTTTTTAATCCCAGATCTGCCATAATCCTTCGCAGTTCCTCTGCTACAAAATGAAAATAATTTACTATATACTCCGGTCTTCCCCTGAACCTTTTCTGCAAAACATCGTCTTGCGTAGCCACGCCTACAGAACAATTATTCAGATGGCAATGTCTAAGCATAACACAGCCCATTACGATAAGCACAGCTGTACAAAAACCATATTCTTCAGCGCCTAATAAAGCCGCGATAGCCACATCCCTGCCTGTGCGTATCTGTCCGTCAGTCTGTAAGCGCACTCTTGAACGTAAATTATTCAGCATGAGCGTCTGATGGGTTTCGGAGAGGCCCAGTTCCCATGGAAGCCCGGCATATCGTATCGAGCTCTGCGGAGATGCGCCTGTCCCTCCATCACCGCCGGAAATAAGGATCATATCAGCGTGGCCTTTTGCAACACCTGCCGCAACTGTCCCAACCCCAATTTCTGACACAAGTTTTACGCTTACGGCCGCTCTGGGGTTTGCATTTTTCAAATCAAATATCAATTGCGCAAGATCCTCAATAGAATATATATCATGATGCGGAGGAGGGGATATTAAAGTAACGCCTGGGGTTGTATATCTGGTCCTCGCGATTACTTCGCTTACCTTATGCCCTGGCAACTGGCCTCCTTCGCCTGGCTTTGCTCCCTGGCTAATCTTTATCTGTATCTCGTCTGCATTAACAAGATAATTTATAGTAACCCCGAATCTTCCGGAAGCAACCTGCTTTATAGCGCTCCTCCTTGAATCTCCGTTGGGAAGCGTTATAAATCTATTAGGGTCTTCTCCGCCCTCGCCGGTGTTGGACCTACCGCCAATTCTATTCATGGCAATTGCAATTGTCTCATGCGCTGGCCTTGAAATAGAGCCAAAACTCATGGCCCCTGTGGCAAAACGCTTCATAATATTTTCAACGCTCTCCACCTTGTCGATAGAAATAGGCTCTACTTTTTTAAACTTAAGCAGGCTTCTTAAAGTCACAGGATTTGCTGACTGGTCATTGATTAGCTGTGCAAACTCTTTATATTTTTCATAATCATTATTGCGGCCTGCATCCTGTAAGCTAGCTATGCTCTCGGGATTCCAGAGATGAAATTCCCCGTCCTTTTTCCACTGGTAAACCCCGCCACTTGTTAAATAATCCATCCCTATATCTTTCTGGTTATAAGCAGCTGCGTGCCTACGGATGGTTTCTTCCGCTATCCCCTCCAGCCCCACTCCTCCAATCCTGGACACAGTGTCTGTAAAATATTTTTCAATTAATTCATCATCCAGGCCAAGGGCTTCAAATATCTGGGCTCCGCGGTAACTTCTGAGCGTTGATATTCCCATCTTTGATAGTATTTTCAAAATACCGTCTGTTAAAGCCTTGTTGTAATTTTTTAATGCGCCTTTTAATTCCATGCGGATTTCTTTTTCTGCTATCAAATATGCTATTGCTTCATGGGCAAAATATGGATTCACGCAATCAGCCCCATAACCGAAAAGAAGCGCAATATGATGCACCTCTCTCGGTTCTGCGCTTTCAACTATTAACGCAACCTGCGAACGTATAGTCTTTTTTACAAGATAATGGTGGATAGCGCTTGTTGCCAGAAGAACTGGAAGCGCTATATTATCCCTGTCTGCTCCTCTGTCGCTCAATATGATAAAGGAATATCCTTTTTCAATAGCATATTCTGCTTCAAAACATATCCTTTCCAGCGCCTTGACAAAACCCTGCTTGCCGCTTGCTGCGTCAAAAAAAGTATATACGGTCTTTGTTTTAAAACTATTTATGCTGATATCACGCAAGCTCTGCAGTTCATCATCTGTTAATATGGGATTTTTTACCCTGAGCTTGTGGCTATGACCAGGGGTCTCTTCTAATATATTTTTTTCAGGGCCTATAAAGCTTTCAAGGCTCATTACAAGCTTTTCTCTTATAGAATCTATGGCTGGATTAGTGACCTGCGCAAACAACTGCTTGAAATAGCTATAAAGCATCTGGGGTTTCTTTGAAAGAAATGCATGAGGCGTATCATTGCCCATGGAGCCCACTGGTTCTTTGCCGTCTTCTGCCATGGGCTTTATGATCATTTTAAGATCTTCCCGCGAGTAACCAAAAGCTTTAAAAAGAGGTATTATATCTGCGGATTTTTGGTTACTGGTGCCGCTGCTGGTAAGTCCGTCAAAATCAACCATGTTTTCAGCATTCCATTTGCCATACGGAGAACACATGGAAACGCCTTCTTTTATCTTAGAATCGTCCACTACACAACCTGATTCGGTATTGATAAAAAGGATCTTGCCCGGCTCAATCCTCCCTGAAACTTTAATATCCTCCGGATCTATATCAAGAACTCCGACCTCAGATGCCATTACTACAAAATCGTTTTTGGTTATTATATAACGGGCCGGACGCAGGCCGTTCCTGTCGAGCACTGCTCCGATATTCTTCCCGTCTGTAAAAGCTATTGCAGCCGGGCCATCCCACGGCTCCATAAAACAGGCATGATATTTGTAAAATTCTTTGAGTTCCTTGCTCATAAAGTTATTGTGTTCCCAGGCTGCTGGAATAAGCATCATCATTGCATGCTCAAGAGACCTGCCTGACAACACCAGGAGTTCAAAGACATTATCGATCGCGGCTGAATCGCTCCCTCCTTCAACAATAACCGGTTTTAACTTCTCTATGTCCGTGCCAAATAACTCGCTTGCCAGCAGTCTCTCTCTCGCCTTCACCCCATTTACGTTTCCACGTATGGTATTAATCTCTCCGTTATGCGCCAAAAACCTAAAAGGCTGCGCCAGGTCCCATGTAGGAAAAGTATTAGTTGAGTAACGCGAATGCACCAGGCATAAAGCGCTTAATATATTTTCATCTTTAAGGTCTGGAAAAAAATTCTCCAGCTGTCGAGGCATAAGAAGCCCTTTATAGGAAAATGTGCGACTTGAGAGATTAGTAATATAAAAAGACTTTTTTTGATTTAAGCTAGATGCATGGATAATGTTTTCAACCTGCTTTCTGATAACATAAAGCCTTCTTTCAAACACAAGTTCATCATTAAGACCTTTATCCCTTGCTATAAAAATCTGTTCAAATACAGGCGCAGTACTTTTAGCGCTTTCCCCGATATCAGAATCATCTATCGGAACAATGCGCCATCCCAGAAGAATCTGGCCCTGTTCCTTTACAGTCTTTTCAAATACTTCCTTGCAGAATCCGCGCTCTTTAGCATCCTGAGGTAAAAATATCAGGCCAGTGCCATATGAACCCAGGTCCGGTAAATCAATCTTAAAATCCTTGGCAGAGTTTTTGAAAAACTCATGCGGAATCTGAATCAAGATCCCTGCGCCATCTCCGGTTTTCGGGTCTGACCCAACTGCCCCGCGATGCGATAATCGATGCAAAACCTCAATGCCCTGCTTGACAATAGCATTGGACCTCTTGCCTTTAATATTACAGACAAACCCCACCCCGCAGGAGTCATGCTCAAATCCTGGATCGTAAAGCCCTTGTTTCTTGGGAAAATAAGAGTGTGCCATTAAATCTTCCATTTTTCCGGCTTGATGCCGAACTTATGAATTTTTGATCTTAAGGTGTTGCGATTTATACCTAAAATTTTGGCAGCCTTTATCTGATTGCCAAAAGTCCTTTCCAGCACTTTTTCAATAAGCGGCCTTTCAACAGCTTCTACTGCAATTTTATACACAGTGCCTATTTCGGCATTTATAAACATATCATCTAATTCCTTAAACAACACTTCTAAATGAGTACTATTTTTAGCATTATTTTCCATCTTTTTATGCTTAAATTTTGTGCATTTTGCTTGATTCCGCAAAGGTTTTTGCGGAATCTTAATTGGTTTAATTTAGTTATACAACCGAAAGATACTTATCAAGCTCATATTGTGGGACCTGGATCCTGTAATCATCCCATTCTTTTTTCTTAATCTCCATAAATCTTGAAAAGATATGGTTACCGAGCGTCTTTTTCACAAGTTCGCTGTTTTCTGTTATTGAGAGAGCATGTCCCAGACTATCCGGCAAAGTATCTATGCCCTTTTCTCTTCTTTCAGTATCAGTTAAATGATATAAATTTTGATCCATGGGTTTAGGCGCTTTATATTTCTTTTCTACGCCCTCTAAACCTGCCTGAAGCATGGCTGCAAATGTAAGATATGGATTGCATGCTGGATCGCATGCCCTGAATTCACACCGCGTAGCATTCTCCTTGCCCGGATAATAATACGGGACTCTGATAAGCGCGCTTCTATTTCTGCGGCTCCACGCTACATATACAGGCGCCTCATACCCAGGCACTAATCTTTTGTATGAGTTTGTAGTTTGCGCGAATATAGAACATATCTCCTTTGCATGCTTTAAAAGGCCTGCTATATAACTATAGGCTGTATCTGAGAGAAAATCTTTGCTCTTTGCGTCAAAGAATGCATTTTTAGTTCCTTTAAATAAAGATTGATGTGTATGCATGCCTGATCCGTTTTGTCCAAAAATAGGCTTTGGCATAAAAGTAGCATATACGCCGAACTTACTGGCAATCTCCTTTACAACAACCCTATAGGTTATTACATTATCTGCCATCTCCAGAGCGTCTTTATAACGCATATCTACCTCATGCTGCGATGGAGCTACCTCATGATGGGAATATTCAACATCTATACCCATCTTCTCAAGAGCTAATACAGTCTCTCTTCTTAGGTCGCTTGCACCATCAAGCGTTGTAAGGTCAAAATATCCTCCCTTATCCAGGATCTCTGTAGCTGAATCTGTCTTAAAATAGAAAAATTCAAGTTCAGGACCTAAATAAAAATGGTCAAACCCCATTTTATGCGCTCTTTCAAGCGCTCTTTTTAGCACATAACGTGGGTCACCTTCATACTGCGTCCTATCGGGATTTAATATATTGCATATCATCCTCGCTACAGCTTTTTCAGATGGCCGCCAAGGAAGGATCGCAAATGTATCCGGATCCGGCATTGCAATCATGTCAGATTCCTCTATATCCTGATATCCGGTGATGGAAGAACCGTCAAAACCCATACCATTTTCTAAAGCTCCTTCTAATTCCTTGTCTGTAATCGCGAAACTCTTAACCTGCCCTAGCATGTCAGTAAACCATAAACGTATAAATTTTACATCATGCTCCTTCACTAATTTCAAAATATCCTGCTTTGTTTTCTTAGCCATCTTATGCCTCCGATTTGTTTGTGTTTTAGGTTTATACAAATCGTCCCGAGCAACCTTGGAACTTAATTATATGTTGCGAGGGGCTCCTTGTCTTTTTTACCCTAAAACGAAAAAGGGTGTTTTTAGCCACTCCGGCTTTAAAACACCCTTGTTTTAATATGCCCGCTGCACAAACTTTGTGCATCTCTGTTTAAACCACTAACCTTTGCAACCTATATAAGTAAAAAACAAGGCTTTTTGGTAACCTTTTTTACCACTTCCACCTGTCAGGTGAGCCAATTCTGGCTCACCTGACAGGTGGTTTACGGTCTCTATCCTATCGCTACTGACCCTCGCTCTTCCGTCCTGATTCTTATGCACTCATTTAAATCAAGGACAAAGATCTTGCCATCACCTATCTCACCTGATTTTGCGCCCTTAATGATAGCTTTTATTGTAGGCTCTACGAAATTTTCATTAACAGCAATCTCGAGCCGTATCTTCTTTAGAAGATTGCCCATCTCTTTTACTCCGCGGTAGACTTCGCTGAAGCCTTTCTGTCTGCCATGTCCAAGCACCTCGCTGACAGTAATAAGGTTCACATCTGCCTTGTAAAGCTCATCTCTTACCTCTACGAATTTACTCGGTTGAATTATTGCTATGATAAGTTTCATTTTACGCCTCTCAAATTTTGTGAAACAAAATTTGACCCCGAGCCGCCATTGCACTCGCAAATATGCGGCGAAGGGCTATTCCACCATTGTATATGCGCCTTCATGATGCTGGCTAAGATCAAGGCCCACGGCCTCTTCTTTCTCAGAAACCCGCATTCCTATTGTTTTATCAACTACTTTATATATTAGAAACGTGACAACTGCGGAATAAACAATTGTGACTAACGCTGCCAAAGTCTGCACAAATAACTGATGAGAATTGCCAAAAAATAAGCCATTGGAACCAAGCGGATTAATTGTTTTTGACGCAAATAAACCTGTCGCCACAATCCCCAGTGTGCCGCTAATGCCATGGACACCAAAAGCATCTAATGAATCATCATAACCTAATTTTGGCTTGATAACCGCTACTGCAATATAGCAAAATATGCTGGCAAATAATCCTATTATTATTGCAGGCATCGCGCTCACAAAACCCGCTGCAGGCGTAATTGCGGCCAGGCCGGCTATCGCGCCTGTTGCTGTTCCAAATATAGTAGGCTTTCCATTCAATAACCACTCCAGCATCGCCCAGCTTAAACCAGCAGCTGCCCCGGCAATATTTGTAACCACAAATGCATTTACAGCCAGACCATTTGCAGCTAACGCGCTTCCTGAATTAAATCCAAACCAGCCGAACCACAAAAGTCCTGCGCCAAGTACAACAAAAGGCAGGTTATGAGGAGCAGGAGACCTCTCAAGGACTTTTCTTTTACCTATTAATAAGGCTGTCACCAAAGCGGCTATTCCTGCATTGATGTGAACAACCGCTCCTCCCGCAAAATCCAATGCGCCTAAATTCCTAAGCCATCCTCCCGCACCCCACACCCAGTGAGCCACGGGATCATAAACAAGTGTGGACCAAAGGAGTATAAAAACTACGAAACCCGAAAATTTCATTCTTTCAGCAAAGGCACCTATAATAAGCGCGGGCGTAATAATGGCAAACATTGCCTGAAATATCATAAATGCCTGGTGAGGAATAGTGCTTGCATATTCTACATAAGGCTCAAAACCAACGCCCTTTAACCCAAACCATTTAAGGCTTCCCAAAATAGCATTGCCGGGGCTAAATGAAAGGCTGTAACCAAAAAGAACCCATTGAAGGCTTATAACGCAAAGGGCTATCATGCATTGCATAAGGATGCTAAGTATATTTTTACGTCTTACTATCCCCCCGTAAAAAAATGCCAATGCCGGAGTCATAAGCATAACCAAAGCAGCTGAAATTAGAACAAACGCTGTATCGCCTGAATTAATCATAAAACGCCTCCCAAATTTGCGAAGCAAATTTGATCCCGAGCCGCCATTGCACCCGCAAATACGCGGCGAGGGACTTTCCACTCAGAAATCTATATCAACCTGAACCGTATAGGTATCTGCTAAATCCTTGTCATTATAAAAATCATATCCAAACAAACCCGAAACATTGTCCGCGAATTTCCATGAAAAACCCGTGTTCCAGGCGCCGTACGAAGATTTTGTCCCCTGATATTCAAGGCATATCCAAAGCTTTTCAGAGATCTCCGGCATAGCTCTTTCCCAAGCGAATAAAAGCCCAGTGTTATCTTTTTTTGAGCCGTGGGCCAGAAGATTTCCGTCTCCTTTGAAATACCCCAAGGATATCCTGCCCAAAGAAACATCATCTATCGCAAAAGTCTTGGCAGCCTTTCCA
>JAPLMD010000028.1 GCA_026387235.1 Candidatus Omnitrophota bacterium | reverse complement strand
ATATTAAAGGCAATAGATAAAGCAGGATATAAGGCCGGGAAAGACGTATTCATTGCCCTGGATCCGGCAGCCAGTTCTTTTTACGAAAATGGCAAGTATATCCTGGAAGCGGAAGCTGTTAAGGAAAAAACCGCAGAGGACATGGTTAATTTTTACGCAAACTGGGTTTCGAAATATCCGATTATCTCCATAGAAGACGGGTTGGCTGAAAATGATTGGGACGGATGGAAGAGCTTAACGAAAAAAATAGGCGATAGGGTTCAGCTCGTGGGTGATGATTTATTCGTTACGAACACAAAGCGCCTAAAGATGGGAATCGCTAAACACGTTGCAAATTCGATACTTATAAAAGTAAACCAGATAGGCACTCTTACGGAAACAATAGAGGCGATTAAACTTGCCAGGAAAAAAGGCTACACAGCTGTTGTGTCGCATCGTTCCGGCGAAACAGAAGACACTACTATCTCGCATCTGGTGGTTGCGATGGGGACAGGCCAGATAAAGACAGGATCAGCGTGTAGGACAGATAGGATCTGTAAATACAACGAGCTGTTAAGAATAGAAGAGGATTTAGGCAGTAAGGCAGTATACGGCTCCATGCCATGGCCAAGATAAGGTTTAAACCAATACATATAGCTATAGCAGCGGTTATTGCGCTCATATTTCTTCCCGGGTATATAAAGTTTATACAACTGAAAGTACGGAATGTGCACTTGGAAAGTGAAATCAGCAGGTTGGAAAAAGAAAACCTGAAGCTATATAAAGAAAAAAAGAAGCTCGAAAACGATATAAATTACGTTGAAAAAGTTGCGCGCGAATCAATGGGCGTTACGAAAAAAGGCGAAATTCCCATCAGGATAGAGCGTTAAAAAGCATTGACACCCGGCAAATACAAGTCTATAATGCGAAATACAGCTGAATAAATACTGCGGGGTGGAGCAGTCTGGTAGCTCGTCGGGCTCAGTAATATGGGCTGCTTAGCTGGAAACAGCTAAGTGAAACCTGTCAAATTCGGTGAAGCCTTAACTGGTAATACCGAGCCAAGCCCTTGGATAACATTAAGGGAAGGTGTAGAGACTAGATCGGCAGGTACCCTTTTAAAGGGTAAAGGTATAGTCCGGACCACAAATTCGCCGGGATTTATGGCGGAGCAGCGAAAGTTGTAGTGGTAAGCATAACCCGAAGGTCTTGGGTTCAAATCCCAACCCCGCTACCAAATTTTGCGAAGCAGAATTTGGTCCTGAACGAGCATAATGAGGCGATAAATAAGAGCCTCATAGCGAAGTGAAGGGCCAATATAAGACGGCGATTATTATAATCGCCGTTTTTTATTTGACAGTTATTTTTTATATGATATAATTTTAGCATATGTAAGGATATAAGGAAGTAAGAAAAAGGAGGCTATGATGACAATAATCGAGACAGCTAAAATTACATCAAAAGGTCAAATTACTATTCCTAACGAGGTGAGAAAGATTTTGCATCTAGAGGAAGGTTCTAGTGTAATTTTCTGTTTAGGTAAGGAAGGAATAGTTTTGTTGCCTTGCAAGGTCGTGCCAGAGTTGCCATATACACCTAAAGAATGGGAAAAGATCAAGAATATAATTTCTGAAAAAAGCAGGGTATATAAAACTATCAAAGGGGCTAAGAAACATATAAATGGAATTTGTTGATAAAGGTATTTCGTGAGGTTGAACCTTTATGAAGAGTAATGAGACAGTTTCCTATAAAAGGTCATTCCTGATTGGAATGATCTTAGGAGACGCATACACAAGAAGGCGAGCGAAAAACAAATTAACAGTAGAGTGGACCATCTCTCACTGCGAAAGATATACTGATCTGGTCGAATGGAAACGCGATGAATTAGTTAAATTATTTGCGATAAACAAACCTCTAATCCACTTATCTCATAATGGTAAAAAGGGAGAGAAGTTTAAGAAATCTCTATTTTCTTTTACAGCTGGCAGAATGCTGAGAATCACAAGCCAGTGGTTTAGTAAAAATAACAGAAAGTGTATAACTCCTAAAATCAGGTTTATGGATCATCCGGTTGGATTGGCAATGCTGCTATGTGATGATGGGAGCGCAAGGAAAAGAAAAGAGTTCCATAAGGACGGGTCTATCTATTATTTGAAACCAAGTTTTACAATTGCAACGCATAGTTTTTCGCTGGAAGAAGTTGAACGATTGTTAAGTCATATCTCACTTGTATTCAACATTGACGGAATTATCAATCCCGAAAGACGATTAAGACGGGGTGAGATAAAAGAATATTACCGAATTAATTTTAATGTGGAAAATAGTATAAAATTGTGGAATTTGGTTTTGCCGTACATTCCGCAAATCCCTTCTATAAACGCTAAGTTTGCATATGCCTATGATAGATTTGGATATTGCTCGAGGAGGGATTTATAGACACTAAGCTAAAAGCAGATATTGGAGAATCGGCTGTTATAACAGAACTTTTAAAGAGAGGATTTAATGTCCTTAAGCCTGTTGGAGACAGGCTGCCTTATGACTTGGCTATAGATGTGAAAGGAAAACTTATAAGGATTCAGGTTAAAAGCGCTTGGTTTTATAGAGGAGCATATAAAGTAGATGCTCGAATAACAAAAACCAATCGCAGGAGAATGATAAGGAAATACTATAATGAAACCGATTTTGATTTCGCCATAATTTATATACAAGATCTTGATATTTTTTATATCATGCCACAAGCTATATTTTCTAGTTATAAAAGCGAAATAAGTTTGGTGGAAACAGCAAAAAGACAACGCAAACCAAAGTCAGTAGAGTATAAGGGAAATTGGGATTTATTATTTTAACAGCCAACAACTATAAAACCAACAATGTCGTTTTTCTAGTTGTTGATAAGGAGAAAAAGAACTTTGAATATAACTGAGGTTGAATTATAATATTTTAAACCGGAAGGATGGGAGAGTGGTTTAATACAGGCGTCTCGAAAACGCCCAGGCTGATAAGCCTCGCAGGTTCAAATCCTGCTCCTTCCGCCAATTTTATTATGAAAAACCATGAACGCTACATGAGAGAAGCGCTTAAAGAGGCAGTTAAGGCATTTGAAAATGACGAGGTGCCTGTAGGGGCTATTATTGTGCATAAAGGCGAGATAATCGGCAGGGCGCATAATCAGATTAAAACTTTAAAAGACCCTACGGCTCACGCGGAGATAATAGCCATTACGCAGGCGGCAAATTTTCTGCAGAGCGAAAGATTAATAGATTGCGCGATGTATTCTACGCTTGAACCCTGCAGCATGTGCGCAGGAGCAATGGTTTTAAGCAGGATAAAAAATTTAATATACGCTGCCAAGGACCCTAAGACGGGAGCGCATGATTCAGTTTTTAAAATACTCGGCAGCAAAAAATTAAATCACAGGGTTAAAGTTAAAAGCGGAATTTTAGAACGAGAAGCAAGTTCTTTAATAAAAGAGTTTTTTTATGGCAAGCGGAAATCAAAAACATAAATATGTAGATTTTGATTATATAGGTTGTTCTTCGGAAATTCTTTTTGAAAAATTAAACACTTCTATAAAAGGTCTTTCCGAAGAAGAAGCCAAAAAGCGGCTTTTAGAATACGGCCACAACGAACCTGCCAAGAAGAAAAAAAGAACCATCCTGATACAAATCCTTTCTAAATTTGTAAATCCGCTTGTTATAGTGCTTTTAATCATCGCAGGATTTTCGCTGTTTTTCGGAGAAAAGATAAGCGCTCTTTTAGTATCTCTTATGGCAATAATGAGCATATTCCTGTCTTTTATACAGGAGTATCGCGCAGGGAAAGAGGCTGAAAAGCTAAGCGAAATGGTCCGCGCGACATCTACTGTTTTCAGGAATTCCAGGCCTAAAGAAATAAAAATTAGAGAGATAGTCCCGGGTGATATTGTTGATTTATACGCAGGCGATATGATACCCGCTGATTTAAGGATAATATCTTGTAAAGATTTATTTATAAATCAGGCATCTCTTACAGGCGAGTCATTTCCTATAGAAAAATTTCCGGGAGCAGCAAATCCTAAAAACAGCTCGTTATCAGAACTGACAAATATAGCTTTTATGGGTTCTAGCGTTGTAAGCGGCACAGCTCTCGGGGTGGTTATAAAGACCGGGATTTCTACTCAGTTTGGCGAGCTTTCTCGAAAGCTGGCTACAATCAGGGTGGAGACAAGCTTTGACAAGGGTATACATAGATTTACATGGCTCATGATACGTTTAATGATGGTTCTTGTGGTAGTTATTTTTGCAGTAAATGCTCTTATGAGGGGCAAGCCTGTAGAGGCGTTTCTTTTTTCTCTTGGAGTTGCAGTAGGGCTTACCCCTGAAATGCTGCCCATGCTTGTTGCCATAAATCTTTCCAAAGGCGCGATAGCTATGTCTAAAAAACAGGTTATTGTAAAACATCTCAACTCCATTCAGAATTTCGGGGCGATGGATGTATTATGCACTGACAAGACAGGCACTCTTACAATGGATAAGATCGTGCTTGAAAAACATTGCGATGTGATAAGAAAAGAAGATGAAGACGTGCTCAGGTTCGCGTATATTAATAGTTTTTATCAAACAGGTTTGAAGAATCTTTTGGACAGGGCCATACTGAAATATGAAAAGATTTTGGTGAAACAGTTCAAAAAAATAGACGAGATACCTTTTGATTTTTCAAGAAGGATAATGTCTGTAGTTGTGGATATGGATGGTAGCCACAGGCTGATCGCAAAAGGCGCGCCTGAGGAAATATTCAAGAGGTGCTCAAGATATGAATTAGAGGGCGAGATATTGGATATGGAAGATCTGATATTGTCGGATCTGAAAGAGGAATATGACAATTTGAGCTCAGATGGTTTCCGCGTACTTGCAATAGCGTATAAGGACATGGATGCCAAGAAAGAAGTATATTCAAAAGATGATGAAAGAGATCTTATACTTAAAGGTTACGTGGCATTTTTTGATCCTCCCAAGCCTTCTGCGAGGCGGGCAATAATTGCTCTTAATAGACTTGGTATAGAGGTAAAGGTTTTGACAGGCGATAATGAGCTGGTTACTAAAAAGATATGCAGCGAAGTAGGGCTTGATGTAAAAGCGATTGTCACAGGAGACAGGGTAGAGAAACTCAGCGATAAAGATCTTCAAGAGTTGGTAAAAGAGACCACTGTATTTGCAAGACTTTCACCTTTACAAAAAGAGAGAATAATAAGAGCTCTTCATGAGAATAAGCATATCGTAGGATATTTGGGGGACGGCATAAATGACGCGCCTGCCTTAAAAACATCCGATGTAGGCATATCTGTGGATAATGCTGTTGATATTGCGAAAGAATCAGCGGATCTTATACTTCTTAAAAAGAGTCTCATGGTGCTGGAAGACGGAGTTATAGAAGGCAGAAGGACATTTGGTAATATTGTAAAATATATAAAAATGGGTTCCAGCTCGAATTTTGGAAACATGTTCAGCATGACCGGCGGCAGCATGTTTCTTCCGTTTTTGCCCATGCTGCCGATACAGATACTGTTAAATAATTTTCTTTACGACCTTTCACAGATAGCAATACCAACAGACTCTGTGGATAAGGAATATCTAAGAAAACCCAGGCCGTGGGATGTGCAGTATATAAAAAGATTCATGATTGTCATCGGGCCAATAAGTTCGATATTTGATTTCATTACATACGGCGTCATGCTTTTTGTTTTCCATGCGAATGCGGCATTATTCCACACAGGCTGGTTTATTGAATCATTGTGCACGCAAACGCTTGTCATACACATAATCAGGACTTCAAAGATACCTTTTATTGAATCCAGGCCCAGCAGGTTTTTAGTCTTTACCTCAATCTTTATAGTGGCAACAGGCATATTTATAACATTTTCGCCTCTCGCAAAGCCGTTTGGTTTTGTAGCGTTACCGGCTTCATATTTTCTGATCTTGATTGCCATCGTTATTGCATATCTATTTATGGTCCAAGCAGTGAAAAAGTGGTTCATAAAGAAATACGGGTACGATTAATAAAATCGCCTAAAAATGAAGTGTTGATAGTATCCTTGATATGTGATAAAATTAACCCCTGAAGCTAAATTTGGAGGGATCGCATAGTGGTCGAGTGCGGCGGTTTGCTAAACCGCTATACGGTTGAAAAGCTGTATCTAGGGTTCGAATCCCTATCCCTCCGCCAGATTTTGAAGTGAACCGTCCGTCGAGGAGCAAAGGCAATTTTGCCTTGAGTTGTCGTAGACGCGAACCCTAGCTGATAAATTTGATAGGGATTAAATAACAACGAGGATACATCCTTTGGAGTGAAGAAGGTGGAGGGCGTATGAGAAATTTTTTGGCTGGTGCATCAGCGAGAGTCGTTTTAGCTCTTTCATTTATTGTTTTGTTGATCGTTTTGGGAGATATGCAAACTGTCAAAGCAGAGGAATCTGCGACCGTCGAAGGCGAATGGGTAATTCAATCATCCTATGACGGCAAGGGCATTGGGAGTAGACATACTATTGTACGTAAAGATGGGGGATACGAAGTGTTTTGGACCTCGTCGGATACAACGGCACCATACAGTAAAAATCTTGGCCTCTATTATGGGTCTCCAACTCAGATTATGATCACGGAAACCCCGTCTTATGATGACCTGGTTCACAAGGTTTCTACAGCCACATCTGATGCCGCGCGTTCATGTTTACGACAGGCGGCAGGTAAAGTTACTGAAAGAAGTAGAATTAAGATTTCTCCTGATGGCCTCTCTGCGGAGTTCGCTGAGGATAAGCTTATTTTCTCCTATGATAGTACGGGCCGTTTTATTGACTATGAAATAGAACCTTTTGCAAACGTAACAATTTTGGTGCGCGCTGCTCTTCCGGCCGGCAAAGTATCTTCTCCCGTTGCCCAGGTTGAATCTCGCGGCGAGTTCTATTTTCTCACCAAGGACGGCCGCAAGGTGACAGGTGAGGATGCGAGCAAAGTGCCATTGGAAGAAGGCACTAAAGTGGTGACTGGAAATGATGGTCATATAAAAATGACCTTACCGGATAATACCACCTTCACGGTCGGACCGAATAGCGATCTGGTGATTGACAAATTCGTTTACGATCCTGATAAGTCTCCGGAGAAAATCATGGCGACCATGACCAAAGGAGTATTCCGTTGGGTCACCGGGAATAAGACAGTTTACAAAGAACCAGGGCAGATGAAGGTTAATTTACCTGTTGTAGCAGTGGGTATTCGCGGAACGGACTTTGAGGCAACAGTTGGACCCGATGGCAGCGGTTCTGTTGTGCTCAATTTCGGGCAGCTTGAGATCACTGAGAAGAAGACAGGGTTCACCTTTTTAATGGAGGCTGGTCAGAAGATAACATTTGGCGCTGACGGTTCTGTCAGTCGTCCGATGAAGGTTAATTGACATTTCCGGTTCCAAAACGTTGCGTATCCAAATCGAAACGCTGCATCATTGTGTAGGACTAGTGGCATGTTGGGATATTTTGATGGGTTTTAGTCGGCGTTGTGATAAAACACCCTTATGGTATGGTAGCGAAGTATTGATGGGTTCGTCTAACGATATAAGCGTTCCCATGCTTCGATGGCGGTAAAGTTTTATAAGTAGTTGTATTTCTTGGACTTGTAGGGTTCGCCTACCGTCCACGACTACCCGCCGAATTAAAATTAAATATGAAAATCCGCATAAAAATACAGGGCGGCCTTATGTTTTTAGGCTTGGGAGCAGTTATTATGCTCTCTAATTTCGTATTCCCTCACCAGAGGCAGGCTGTCCTAGGCGGGTTGTTGAATGCGGCTGGTATAGGCCTTATCTTATTTGGTTTTTTATTCCGTATCTCGGCAAGAGGATATAAAGAAGAGAAATGCGTTAATGGTAATACCCTTGTTAAAGACGGCCCATATGCTATTATCAGAAATCCCATGTATTTCGGGACATTTATGATAGGCGCAGGGGTTGTGATGATGTTATTGGAGTTGTGGGTTTTTTTCTTGTTTAGCATTGTTTTTTTATTAATTTATATTCCTCAAATGAAAAAAGAAGAGAAGGTTCTTCTGGAGAGATTTGGCCGGGAGTACGAAGAATATTGCAAAATTACCCCTAAATATTTCCCCAGGTTTGATTATTTATTAAGGATTAATAGATACATATCATTGAAGCCTTTCTGGATAAAAAAAGAAATAGTTTCTATGATAACTACTGTTATCGTAGTTATATTAATAAAAATCTGGGAGTGCATCAGGTTATTCGGGTATAAATAGCATGAGAGAATTTTTTATAGGGATGTTGTTTTTAATATTTTTGGGCGTATTGGCAAGTCTCGGGTTTTTGATTTTTCCGCTGCTTCTTTTAATAGCGTTTATTTTGCGACTTGTTTTGAGCGCAGCCATTCTCATATTTTTCGTCTGGTTAGTGGGCAAACTCATCCTTTTTCTCAGTAAAAAATAATGCGTATAATAATTTCTATAATAATTTTTTGTATATTTTTAGTTTCGCGCTTTCCGGAGTGCGCAGAGGGCGCAGAAGACGCAATCAATCTGACTGAAAACGACAGGGTGTTGATCTTAGCCCCGCATCCTGACGATGAAGCTATAGGAACGTGCAGCATTATACAAAAGGCTCTGAAGCAAAATGCGAAGGTCAGGGTTGTGTGTTATACGAACGGCGACAGCAACGAACCATCGTTTATCGTATATGAAAAAAGGCTCACATTTAGAAAAGGCGAATTCCTTCACATGGGCGAGGTCAGAAGAAGAGAAACCATGCGGGCTATGGTTTTTATGGGGGTAAAGCCAGAGAATATAACCTTTTTAGGTTATCCTGATTTTGGTACATTGGAGATATTTACTAAATATTGGGGAAATGTAATTCCGTATAAAGGTTTATTTACAAGGGTATCCAAGGTTTCTTATCCTGAGGCCATGTCTATGGGCGTTCCATATGCGGGAGAAAGTATTCTCGCGGATATAAAAAAAATAATATTGGATTTTAAGCCGACAAAGATATTTGTTTCTCATCCTGGAGACGTGAACCGGGATCACAGGTCGCTATATCTATTTTTACAGGTTGCCTTATGGGATTTAGAAGGGAAGCTTAATCCCCCGGAGATTTTTCCATATATTATACACGTTGTGCGCTGGCCTATTCCTCGGGGTTATCATCCTGAATTGGGGCTGGAAAGGCCGGATTCATTAGCGAATAGCGGCATAGAATGGTATAGCATTGCATTGACTCAAGAAGAATTAAAGGCAAAGCGCGCCGCCATCTCTTTTTATAAAAGCCAGATTCAATATAACCCCAGCTATCTTTTTACGTTTTGCCGCAGCAATGAACTTTTCGGGGATTTTCCTGTAATTAGGATGAACATGCAGGATCCCGGGGAAACTGTATGGCATGATTTAGAAACTATCCAAAATATAGAAATAGACCCTGAGCATAAAAAAGATGCGGAAAATAACATACTCCCGGATGTTGCTTATGCAGCCAGGGATAACAGGCTGCTCATGAGGTTTCAGTTGAGGGGAAAGGTAGAAAAAGATTTGGGTGTTTCTGTTTTTGTTGTCGGCTATACTATTAAAATAGATTTTAGCAAGATGCCGAAAATATATATTAAAGTAGATAACCTTGGAGTGCATGTCAGAGATAAAAAACAGTTTCTAGAAGTTAAAGATGTTGAATTTGAAACCGAGGATAACATTTTAATCCTGAAAATTCCTTTTAGCCTGCTTGGGAATCCTGACCGTATTCTAACCTGCGCCAGAACTTATCCGAACAACCTGCCTTTGGATGAAACAGCTTGGCGCGTAATATATTTACAGTAATAACGCTTAAATTCTAATTTTCATTTTTAGTTTCATTTATCAGCAAACTATGATAAAATTTTAACCTATGGGATACTTACCTTTTGCGCGTAAATGGCGGCCTCAGGATTTTGACGAGATAGTGGGGCAGGAGCATATTACAACTACCCTTAAAAATGCTATTTCAATGGACAGGCTTCATCACGCCTATTTATTTACTGGTCCGAGAGGCATAGGCAAGACCTCTACCGCCAGGATATTTTCCAAGGCTTTAAACTGTGAAAAGGGCTCTTCTATAAAACCATGTAATGCGTGCAGTTCATGTAAAGAGATAACATTAGGTTCCAGTATGGACGTGATAGAGATAGACGGCGCTTCTAACCGCGGCATAGACGAAATCAGGAATCTTAGAGAGACAGTAAAATTTTCCCCTTCAAAAGGCCGTTTCAAGATATATATTATAGATGAAGTGCATATGCTTACAACAGAGGCTTTCAACGCTCTTTTAAAGACCCTGGAAGAGCCGCCTATGCACGTGAAGTTTATATTCGCGACTACAGAGCCGCACAAGGTTCTTCCGACCGTCCTCTCCAGGTGTCAGAGGTTTGATTTCAGGCGCATACAGATGAAGGACATAATAGCGAAGCTTCGCGAGGTGAGTAAAATTGAGAGCCTGAATATAGACGAGGACGCGTTTTTATATATCGCAAAGGCATCTGACGGAAGCATGCGCGACGCAGAGAGCATCCTTGATCAGATAGCGTCTTTCAGTAAAGGCAAAATTCAACTAAAGGAAGTGATAGAATCTCTCGGCATGATAGACCAGGAGACGCTATTTAGAAGCGCGGAGCTTATTATTAATAAAGATGCAAGATCAGGCATTTATCTGGTGGATGAGATATTGAATTCAGGCAAGGACGCTAAGCAATTTATTCTGGGGCTTTTGGAACATTTTAGAAATGTAATGATAGTCAAATCCGGGATAGTGTCGGATGAAATAATAAACCTTCCGAAAGATTCTATAGATAGGATTAAAAAGCAGGCGGACGCTCTTACGCAGGGCGATATATTTTATATTATAAGCGTTATTTCCAGCGGCCTTAAGATGATAAAACAGCTCCTTCCGGAAAGAATAGTTTTCGAGCTTTTAATGATAAAGCTTGCTTCCAGAGAGTCTATTGCTTCGATAGAAGAAATACTTTCTAAATTACAGGATGCCGGCCCCGGACCCGGCGTTAACGAAACGCAAAAGCTTCAGCCTTCTCATTTGCCTGTCCATAAATCTGAAACTAAATCTGTATCTCAAGAAAAGACTTTTTTTAAGAAGATTCTGCAGATCTCGAACCCATCACCTCTGGCGCAAAATAACGATGTTCAGTCATTGCCTTCAATAGATATGGCCAGGGTTAAAAATGCCTGGCCCATACTTGTGAAAGCGATGGCAGTTAAAAGGATGTCTATCTCTTCTTATCTTGCGGAAGGAGAACCTGATTCCGTAAAAGGCAATAGCATAATAATAGGATTCCCCAAAGAACTTAATTTTCACAGGGAAGTGCTAGAGGAAAAATACAATAAAGATGCCATAGAACAGGCGCTTTCGCAGATAATGGACATGCCTGTAAAGATGAGTTTTGTCGCGACCGATAAAAAACCAAAAGAATCTGCGCCTGACGCTAATAATATGAAAGAAGAATTAAAGAATAAAGAGCCTGTGATTGATTCTGCGCTGAATATATTCGGCGGCAGGATTTTTAAATCAACCAAGAATAACTGATATGAGCGCTTATACAAAGTCCATGCAGGAATTAATAGATTGTTTTAAAAAAATGCCGGGTATAGGCGCAAAGACTGCCGAAAGGATGGCTTTTTACGTGCTCAAATCTCCTGCGGATGAAATGGTAAAGTTTTCTTCCGTGATACGCAAGGTAAAAGAAGATATGAAGTTCTGCAGGAAATGCGGAAATCTCAGCGAGGCGGAAATCTGTTCTATCTGTAATGACCCAAGAAGAGATAAAACCACGGTTTGCGTTGTGGAAGAGCCTACAGATCTGATACTTATAGAAAAATCAGGCAGGTACAAAGGCACGTATCATGTACTTTTCGGAGTTATATCTCCTCTGGATGGCATCGGACCTGAAGAATTAAAGATAAAAGAGCTTTTAAGCCGCATCAAGGAGGATAAGGTAAGGGAAGTAATACTTGCCACTGATTCAAACGCGGAAGGCGAGACCACGGCATTGTATCTTTCAGAGCATATCAAGCCGTTAAAGATCAAAATAAGCCGCATTGCGTATGGCATTCCTGTAGGCGGGAACCTGGATTATATAGACCAGGCCACCCTGATAAGAGCTCTTGAGGGGAGACTTCCAGTATCTAAGTGAAGATCCTCAGGATTAAGAAAATCTTTCAAAGTTACTGTTTCAAGGGTAGATTTTCTTGACAAATCAAAGCTCGGGTTATACAATATAAAGACATTTTTGTTAATAGAAAGGTTTTATTATGTCAATGGTAGAAGTTGCGTGGCATGGAAGGGGCGGTCAGGGCGCTAAAACAGCATCTCAATTTCTAGGAGAAGCCGCTCTTGATATAGGTAAATACATACAGGCGTTCCCTGAATATGGGCCCGAGAGGGCAGGCGCCCCCATGAAGGCATATACCCGCATAAGCGATGACCCTATATATGTCCATAGCTCTGTTAAAAACCCTGATGTAGTTATCGTTATAGACCCTACGCTTTTGGGGGCGGTGGATGTTGTAGAAGGCCTGAAAGATGGCGGCGTACTTCTTGTAAATACGGAAAAATCCCCGGATGATATACGCAGAAAAGTCGGCCTTAAAAAAGGAAAAGTAGGCACAGTGGACGCTACAAAGATCGCGCTTGAGACTCTAAAAATTCCCATGCCTAATATGCCCATGCTGGGAGCTTTTTTAAAGGTAAATAATATAGTAAGCATAGACGAGGTAAGCGAGATAGTAAAGGCAAAGTTTCTTAAGAAATTAGGCGAGGAGAAGACAAAAGCGAATATCGAAGGCATTAAAAGAGCCTATAACGAATTAAAAATAGGATAATATATGGCTGAAAAGAAGAAAAGCTGGAAGGAAATACCAATAGGTGGTTTGATACTAGAAGCAGGCAATGCCAAAGAATATAAAACAGGCGGATGGCGCACGTTTAGGCCCGAAAAAAACGATAAGAAATGCACCAATTGCCTTTTCTGCTGGATGTATTGCCCGGATTCTTCCATAAAGGTAGAAGACGGCAAAATGGCAGGTTTTGACTATGAGCATTGCAAGGGCTGCGGCATATGCGCGTCAGTTTGCCCCGTAAAATGCATTGATATGAAAAAGGAATAACATGGCACAGACCAAATCCAAAAAGATACCTTTAACAGGAGACCAGGCAGTGGCTACTGCTATGAAGCAGATAGACCCGGATGTAGTAGCAGCTTACCCTATAACTCCTCAGACAGAGATAGTGATGTATTTTTCAAATTATGTAGCGAACGGCCAGGTTTCAACGGAATTAATACCCGTTGAATCAGAGCACAGCGCTATGAGCGCGTGCGTAGGCGCTTCAGCTGCAGGCGCCAGGACAATGACAGCTACTTCTGCGAACGGACTCGCGCTTATGTGGGAAATTGTTTATATAGCAGCTTCTTTAAGGCTCCCCATAGTAATGCCTGTTGTAAACCGCGCGCTTTCTGGACCGATAAACATTCATTGCGACCATTCTGATACGATGGGCGCCAGGGATTCCGGTTGGCTGCAGATTTATTGTGAAAGCGGCCAGGAAGTATATGAAAATACAATCCTTGCTGTCAGGATTGCTGAGCATAAGGACATACTTTTGCCTGTAATGGTTTGCCAGGACGGGTTTATAACAAGCCACGCGGTAGAAGGTATCCAATTACTAGATGATAAGAAAGTAAAAGAATTCGTAGGAGAATATAAACCGGCTCATTCCCTTCTGGATGTTGAACATCCTGTAACATACGGGCCTTTGGATCTGCAGGATTATTATTTTGAGCATAAACGACAGCAGTCAGAAGCGATGAAAGGCGCGTTAAAGATATTACCTGAACTGTTTAATGAATTTGAAAAGACATTCGGCAGTAAATACGATTTTATAGATACCTATAAATTAGAAGATGCTGATATAGCTATAATAGCGTTATCATCTACGGCAGGTACTTCAAGAGGGGTGATCGATGAATTAAGGGCTCAGGGCATAAAAGCTGGATTATTGAGGCCCAGAGTTTTCAGGCCGTTTCCCAGAGAAAAGATTCTAGATGCGCTTAAAAATATAAAAGCAGTAGCTGTGCTTGACAGGGCAGAATCATTCTCAGCAGAAGGCGGGCCGCTTTATACAGAGATAAAAGCCGCGCTATATGATTCTAATATAAAACCTCTTGCGGTAAATTACATATACGGGCTTGGCGGAAGGGATATATTCCCGGATGATATAGAGAGTGTTTTTTCTGATTTGAGCGGTATATTGAAAAATAATAAAGTTTCCAACCCCATAAATTATCTGGGTTCAAGGGAATAACATGGCTAATATAAAAGAACTTGCGAAGATACCGGAACGGCTTTCAGGAGGGCATAGGCTCTGCGCGGGATGCGGGGCTTCAATAGTAGTGCGTCAGGTTTTAATGGGCACAAAGGATTACGTGGTAGCCGGCTCAGCCACAGGATGCCTGGAAGTGGCAACCACGATTTATCCTTATACCGCGTGGAAGATACCTTTTATACATAATGCTTTTGAGAACTCTGCTGCTACAATGAGCGGCGTGGAAACAGCCTATAGAGCGCTCAAGAAAAAGGGTAAAATTACAAAAGAGATAAAATTTGTAGCGTTCGGCGGAGATGGCGGGACATATGACATAGGCTTGCAGTCTCTTTCAGGCGCGCTCGAAAGAGGTCATAAATTTGTATATGTCTGCTATAATAATGAGGCCTACATGAATTGCCTAAGCATGTCATCAATGATAATGACCGGGGCGGGGCTTAAAAAAATAACAGAGATAAAAACAGGCGATATGGTATATGCATTTGACCAGAAGACGCATCAATTAGTCTTAAAAGAATGCAGCGGGGTCTTTGACAACGGTATTAAAGATGTTTACGAGCTTAATACCTTGCATCATTCCATAAAAGCTACTTCCAATCATCCGTTTTTGGTTTTAAAGAGAAACGGAACAGGTAGAACCAACTGTTTTATATGGAAAAAATTAGAAGACTTAAAAATAGGAGACCAGGTAGTAACGTTGAAAGGCCTAAACGGGTATTCTAAACCGGCTATGTTTGAATTTACAAAGGTTAAAAAAGGAGATTACAAGGTAAACACATTGAACGAAATCCGCATACCAAAGTTCTCAAGCCCGGATCTTATGAAATACCTGGGGTTATATATAGGAGATGGATGGGTAAGAGAGGATAGAGGAGAAGTAGGATTTGCGCTTCCGGAAACAAAGACAGGCAGAAAAGAATTGGTAAGAATTCATGCTGAGATTTTCGGAAGCAAGATTAACACATCTGATAAAGGTTATGTTTACATAAATTCTGTAAATCTCGCGCATTTTATAAAAAGTTCAGGCGTTGGCATAGGCGCAAAGAATAAAACTATTCCTGGCTGGGCATTTACATTGCCCCTGGAACAGAAAGAAGCCCTGATAGAAGGGCTTATGCTTTCAGACGGATATAAATGCGGAAACAGCTGGCGCTATGTTTCTGTAAGCGAGGATTTGCTTAAAAGTTTAAGGTTATTCCTACAGACAATGGGCAGAAGAGTAGGAAAAGTCCACTGGCAAACTAAGAAACAAGGTACAAAATGCGTAAAGAGGCTTTTATTAAAAGATTCAAAATATGGGTATATATGTTTTAGCACCAGACAAAAGTGGAACGTAAAAAAATATCCTAATCAATATAAATACCAGAATTTTCTTATATGGAATGAATACTTTGAATTAGAAAAAGTAAGCAGTATAAAATCGGTCGGTAAAGAACCGACTTTGGATTTAAGAGTAGAGGGGGAGCATAATTTTATTGCTGATGGAATCGTGGTTCATAACACGGGCGTGCAACGTTCAGGCGCTACCCCTAAAGGTGCGTCCACTACTACTGCGCCTCACGGAAAAGAAAGTCATGGAAAGAAACAGTTTAAAAAGGATCTTACATCTATTGTAGCAGCCCATAAGATTCCTTATGTGGCGCAGGCTTCTGCGTCAAACTGGAACGACCTGGTCACGAAATCAGAAAAGGCATTTAATACAGACGGCCCGGCATTTTTAAATGTAATCGCCACTTGCCACAGAGGATGGAGATTTCCGCAGGAAAAATCCATAGAGATATCAAAACTGGCTGTTGAAACAGGCGTATGGCCTTTAATAGAAGTAGAAAACGGCGTATGGCGTTTCACTTATAAGCCTAAAGAGAGAAAGCCGGTAATTGAATGGCTCAAATCCCAGGGCCGCTTCAGCCATCTTTTCACAGAAGAAAACAAATCTATTATAGACGAGATCCAGGAAGGCGTAGATCAAAACTGGTTCCGTCTTGAAAATCTTTGCAATTCAACTTGTAAAGTAGCATAATATAAAGATACTCCCTGGTAGCTCAATGGTAGTAGCGACTGGCTGTTAACCAGTAGGTTGCTGGTTCGAGTCCAGCCCAGGGAGCCAATTGTGTTTCATTCCCCCTATCAGTACTGATAGGGGGAATTTTTTTCATGAGACTGAAAGAAAGGACCTGATTGTTATAAGAAAGGGCGCCAAATAGAGGCGCTCTTTTTCGTATAATTAGGGTTGTTGTTATTTTTTTATCTGTTATAATTATAACAAGAAGGATAAGGGTTTTCCCGCGCAAGACAAGTTATATGAAAATAGGTTCGAGAATAAAAGAGCTGCGCATGCAGCACAGAATCACCCTGACAGAATTGGCGAAAAGGATAGGGTTGACCACGAGTTTTCTTTCGCAGTTAGAGAGAGAGCTTACTTCTCCTTCGGTTGTTTCTTTGGAGAAAATTGCCCAGGCATTGCACGTAAAGGTGGCTGATTTTTTTCAAGAGACTGAAAGAAAGGACCTGATTATTATAAGAAAGGGCGCCGGCAGGCAATCTGTAGGCGAAAAAGAAAAGGTATTGATTGAAATATTAGCCTCAGGTATATTTGATATAAATATGCATTCGCAGTTTTTCACTTTAGGGTCGGAGGCGGTGATGACAGAAGAGCTGACTTCTATGCAGGGAGAGAAATTTGCAATGGTACTAAAAGGCGTGGTAGAATTTTTTATCGGTAAAGAGAGGTTTGTTTTTGAAAAAGGCGATAGTGTTTATTGTGCCCACAGCCAAACCCCTAATAAGATAGTAAATATCGGCGAGACAGAGGCCAAGATGCTTTATATTTCTGTTTTGCCCAAAGGGGGGTGAGTTAATGGAAGAACATAGAGACATGCCCGTAGAAAGAAGAAGGTCTTTTCGACTGAAAGATAATATCTTTATCTCTTATTGTTTAAAATCCCGCATTTTCAAGGCCATTACTCAGAATATAAGCAGCGGGGGCTTGATGTTTGAATCGGATAAAAAGATTTCCGTGGGAAGCGATCTCGATATCGAGATATATCAACCGGCCAACTATTTCAAGACGCTGATTTTTATTCTTCCTGTCAAGACAAGGGTGATATGGATAGAAAAAATAAAATATGGTTTTTTGGAAATGGGGGAGAATAGTTATAGAGTGGGGGTTAGTTTTGTAAAGATCAAGGATGAGGAGAGGGGAAAGATAAGGCAGTACATAGATGAGATTAAAGGTCAAGGCGCGTAGCCATATATTTTTTGCCAATAGTGTTAAGTGATACTTAAATAGCATTAAACAATAGTTAATTATAATATGGAGAAAAGAAAATTTGAACGTTTAGTCAAGTGTATCCCTGTTAACTATTCGCTAATTTTGGGGAAAGAGTCGCTGGGAATGGGCAGGGCGGTTGTCAGGAATATCGGGGAAGGCGGGATGTTCATAGAAGCAGGCAGTATTAAAGATGATATCTTGCGGGCATTGTCTTCAAGGGAATGCAGAATGAATTTAGAAATAGCGTTACCTGAAGAGAACAGCAAGATTAACATGTTGGCCGAGGTTGTCTGGATGAGGGAGCCGGATTTTCTTGAAAGAAAGATTGAGCTTGGGATAAGGTTTGACGGAGCGATAGACGCGGAAAAAGAAAAATTAGTTTCATATGTGCATGCACTTAGAAAAAAGGAGATCAACCGAGAAATGGAAGAATTTTTAAACGTCAAGGTCTCTGAAGAATTGCTGGGGTCAGATAGATCTGAGATTATCGGAAAGCTGGAGGCAGATGACATAAAGAATTTCATACCTGAGAGAGGCAGGGCTTTTTTTGCGCAGAGAGCTGTGATTGGGAGAGTCGGAGACCGGATAAAAATTTTTGTTACCGTGCCTATTACTTTTCAGATGTGCGAGGGACACATGGTTAATTCCCCTTTTTTGCCTTTAGGTATTGCCGGCTGGATATTGTCCCAGGCCGGAGAGATTTTGGTTTCTTATTTGGAAAATGGAAATCCCGGAGATAATTCTCTCAAGAAACTGCCCGTGGTATGCAAGACCGGGCCCGTGAATAGCGGGCATAAAGGATGTTTTGTACCTGGGGATACCTTGTTGATAGTGGGGATATTAAAGCGGAGGCGTCTCGGGATTAGCGAAGTAGACACTGAGGCATGGATGGATGTTAAAAAGGTAATAGATGTGCCGGGCATGATATACGTGCTTTCGCTAAACGAACGATTATGGAGTTGATATACAGTAGATTTCAAGGCCCATCGTTAACATTCACGGTTCTATTTTTAATTTTTGTGACAATTGTTTTCATTGAAGGTGCGCGCGCGGTATTTTTAGCCAAGGGAAAATTAGAAAGAATAGGTAAGGAGCGGGTTACCTTTATCCCCTTGGTAAGTTACATAATGATTGTCGCAGGGGGCATAGGCGAATATTTTATTGCAGGCAGGCAGATAAGGTTTATTGTTTCTTTTTCCGGGGTCGCGGTGTTTATTATAGGCGTGTCGTTAAGAAATCTTTCTATTCGTACCCTTGGAACATCTTGGAGTATACATGTATGCGCGGATAACGTAGAAAGAATAGTTAAAAAGGGCCCCTATAGATATATAAGGCATCCTTATTATTTAGGAAGTTTATTGTCATTATTGGGGATCCTTTTAATATCTAATTCTTATTACGCAATTATGCTTATCGTATTGGTACAGTTGCCGTTATATCTTATGCGCATGCGTCTTGAGGAGGAATGTTTATTAGAGAAATTCGGGAAGGAATACATTGTTTACAAGAAAGGGGTGTGGATATGAAAAGGCCAAGGTTATTATTGATAAACCCTGTTGACAAATTTTCAGCGGGTTTTAGCAATGGCGCAATGACTTGTTATCCGCCGCTGGGGCTCTTGTATGTCGCGGCCTTGACCCCCAGAAACTGGGACATAGAACTGATAGATGAGAATTTTGAAGAGTTTAAGTTCAGGAATGCTGATTTAGTCGGCATAAGTTCAATGACTCCTTCTATTAACAGGGCTTATGAGATAGCGGGTATTTATAAGAAGAGGGGGATACCCGTGGTTTTAGGTGGGGTTCATGTCTCAATGCTCCCGGCCGAGGCCTTGAATTATGGGGATACGGTTGTAATAGGAGAGGTGGAATCCATATGGAAAGTCGTCCTGGATGATTATTTAAAAGGATATCTCTTGAAAATCTATTACGGCGAAAAGAGAGATTTGGATAACTTGGTAGAGCCGAGAAGGGACATGCTCAGCAATAATTATAATATAGCCACGATACAGACCTCAAGGGGTTGTCCCATGAATTGTGAATTTTGTTCGGTGACGTCATTTAACGGCGGTTGGTTCAGGCAGAGGCCTGTTGAGGCAGTGCTGGATGAACTGGAGGGCATCAGCCAGAGACTTTTATTTTTTGTGGACGATAATCTATTGGGACACGGTGGAGGCAGTAAAGACAGGGCGCTTAAATTGTTTGACGGCATGATAAAGAGGGGCATAAAAAAATACTGGTGGGCCCAGTCGTCTTTTAACATTGCCGATGACGAGGAAGTATTGAAGTGGGCCGCAAGGAGCGGGTGCAAGGCCCTTTTCATAGGCATAGAATCGGTAAACACAGAAACGCTTAGGTTAATGAACAAGGGAATTAATTTAAAGATAGGGGTGGACAATTACAAGAGTTTATTCAGGAAGTTCCATAAATACGGGATTGCCGTATGGGGAGGTATACTCCTGGGGAATGATACCGATGGCCAAGAGATATTCAAGGAGACGGCTGAGTTCATAATTGATAGCGGCTTGGATATAGCGCAGATAACCTTTGCCACCCCTCTTCCGGGGACCAGGTTTTACGACAGGCTATCCAGGGAGAATAGGATTATTTTCAGGAATTATCCTGAAGACTGGAGGCATTATTTTTTCCAGAAGCTGGTCTATGAGACCAAGAGGTTATCCGTGGAGGAAAATTACAGAGGGATGAGGTACGTGAAGGAAAAGGTATATTCGCCCTTCATGTTGAAAAGAAAATTTTTTAGAACATTTTTCCAGACGAGGAAGCTGACGTCTTCCATCCTGGCATACAAGATCAACAAGGTTTATCAACAGCTTTTTTATTCTTATGACTATTATAAGAATTATTAAGAGGGGGAGGGAAAATGCAAAAGATATTGCAGTTATGCGAGTTAGCCAGAACAATAGGAATCAATAAGTTAGTGAGTATAAATTTGATCCACAAGGACATACTTAAATATGCCAGGGGGCACATGATGTTTTATTGCATATCAGTTCTTAGCAACTTAGGTTTTTTTGAAGAACTGCTTAAAAGAGAAAGAATTGATGTGGCCTTATATGCTAAGGAAAAAGGTCTTGATGGTAAACTCTTGCAGTCAGTCTGTAATTATCTTTATTTAGTACATATTTTTGATAAAGAAAAAGAAAGGGATGTTTATAGCATAGGATTCAAGGGCAGAGGGATTTTTAGGTCCCGTGGCGTTTTCGATCTAGTATGTGCCTACGACCCCTTATTTCAAGAATTAGAGGAGTTATTAAATAAAAAGAAGGTATACGGAACAGATGTTTTTAGGCGTGAAAAGTTTGTGGCAAAAGGTACTGCCGAGCTCGGTTGCTATGTGTCATTTCCGATAGTGAAAGATATTATTAAGAGGTACAGATTTAAAAAAGTTTTAGATTTAGGCTGTGGGAGCGGTGATTTTTTGTTTAGTCTGTGCGACGGGAATAATGATATAGTCTGTTATGGCATAGATATTTCAGAAGAGGCTATTCGCCATGGAAGGGAAAGGGTTGGTAGCGCAGGCAAGGGAGATAAGGTCGAATTAGCGGTATGCAATATCTTTAACCTTGATGATATTATGGCCAGATGGTATGATATAGATGTATTGACCAGCATGTACGTGTTGCATGAATTTTTGTCTGAGGGCAAAGAGAAGGTAGTCGAATTATTGAGAGGTATAAGAAAGAACTTTCCGGGTAAGCATATAATAATAAGCGAGGTTTGCAGGAAATCCATCGAATCGTTGCGTAAGAACCCGACGGCAGTAGCTGAGCATCATTTATTTCATGCGCTATCTAACCAGGGGATTATAACGTTCGAAGAATGGGAGGAGCTTTTCAAAGAATCAGGTTATAAATTAATAGAGATGAAACGCTTTGATTTTGCTGAACAGGGATATTTTGTACTTAAATAGAAAGGCTTTATAGGCTGTCGGTCTGTTTATAGGAGAAAGTAGATGAATTATAGAGCCATTTTTTTAATAATTTCTTTGGTTTTTATTTTTACGTTTGGATTTTTTGTTTATATTAGAAACAGAAGAAGCCTGATCAATTTTTGGTATACTGTTTTTGTTTCCTTTTTGGCCTTATGGACATTCGGTCTTTTGATGATGTATTTAAGCGCTACGGCAGGCAGCAAACTTTTTTGGGCCAATTTTTTATACCTTGTAGGCAGCTTAATACCTTCTTCATTTTTTTGCTTCTCTTTAATTTTCCCTTCAGATAAAGCGCTACCAATTAGAAAGGTCGGCTTGATATTCTTGCCGAATTTTATACTTTTCATACTATATTTTTTTACATCACTTATGATTCGAAAAGTAGTATATGAAAATGGAATAATTAAATATTTTGTATACGGTCCTCTCCATCTGCTTTTTGATATTCAAGTTGTTTTCTTTTTTGGTTGGGCATTCTGGAATCTGTATCGGAAATATAAGGTTTCAGCTGGACGCACAAAGATGCAGCTGAGGTATATTCTGGTAGCTACGATTCTTGGAGTGGTTTTAGCCGGCACTACCAATGTAGCCATACCCGCTTTTTTATATAATTGCTCGCTAGCCTGGCTCGGTCCTTCGTTTACTTTTCCCATGTTCTCTATAATTGCTTATGCCATTGTCAGGTACCGCTTGATGGACATAAATGTTGCCGTGACTCGGGCAGGCATATTTCTGATAATCTATGCGCTCATACTTGGTTTTCCTTTATACGTAGGCTATAAAACCAACTCTTGGATCATTTCCACTTCTTTGGCAATAGCCTTCGCAACCGTAGGGCCTTTTGTATACCGTTCTTTGAATCGAAAAGCAGAAGAAGTACTGTTGGTTAAGCAGCGTCGTTATCAAACAATACTGCTCAAGGGAGCAAAAGGGCTGATGAAGGAACATCGCTTGGATAGGTTATTAAAATGGATTGTGCGGGCAGTAAGAAAAACAGTGGGGATTCGTTATGTGGCGCTCTTTCTCGACGACAAGAAAAACCAACTTTTCACGTTAAAGACAAAAGAAGACAATGGAGAAATCCCTGATGATTTAGTTTTTTCTTACCAGCATCCTTTCATTGCTTACATGCGGGAACGAAAAGGGCCTTTTTTATACGAAGAGATACCGGAGCCCATAAGGCATTCTTTGAACATACCTTTTGAGGTGGATATAATAATACCTTCTTTTATCGAGGATAAATATTTAGGTTTTATTATCTTGGGAGAGAAGTTAAACAGGGAATTTTATTCAATCGACGATCTTAATGTTTTCAAGATCCTTGCTCATCAGGCCGGACTGGCAATAGAGAACGCCCAATTATACAGTGAATTACAAAACGAGACAAAGGCATTGAAAGAGGCTATCAAGAAATTAAACGAAACTCAAAACCAGCTCATACAGAGCGAAAAAATGGCTGCCGTCGGTCGTTTGGCTTCAGGCATCGCCCACGAACTTAGAAATCCTTTATCTATTGTCTTGCAGGGAATAGAATTTCTTGAAAATAATTTGGTTGGGCTTGATAATAAAAGCAAGAAAGCGATTAAAAGCATAAAAAACTCCGTAGATAGGGCAGATAATATTATTATTGAGCTTTTGAAATTTTCAGGGTCATCCAAGCTCGAGTTTGCGTCATTGGAGCTGTGCCAGCTAATGAAAGACACCTTATCGTTAGTTGAAAACAGGATGCATCTTGGCAGGATAAGCTTGGTCAAGAATTTTCCGGAAAAAGATATGCAAATCCATGCTGACCGCAACATGTTGGAACAGGTCTTTTTTAATCTCTACAGCAATGCGATTGATGCGATGTCGGAAGGCGGCCAGCTCGAATTGAACGTGTTTCCTCATAGGCATGATGTCGTGATAGAGATTATAGATACAGGTAAAGGAATCCCCACAGATATTTTACCTGATATATTCGACCCTTTTTTTACAACCAAAGATGTAGGAAAAGGTGTTGGTTTAGGATTGAGCATAGTGTGCTTGATTTTAGAGCGTCACAACGGGACCATCAATGTGGAAAGCAAGGTAAATGAGGGAACGAGGTTCATTATAAAATTGCCTAGAAAAGTGGAAAACAAAAAGGAGGAAGCGATAACATGAATAAAAATAAAAAAAAGATATTGATTGTTGATGACGAAAAAGATTTTGTAGAAATGGTTAAATGGAATCTTGAGAAAACAGGTGGATATAAGGTCACGGTAGAGACCGAGAGTAAATACGCTTTGGACGTAGCCAAGGTTGTTGAACCGGATTTAATATTGTTGGATGTCATGATGCCAGGCATGGACGGCGCAGATGTAGAGTATCAGATAAAGAAAGAAGAAAAACTCAAAGACATCCCAATTATATTCTTGACAGCGATAGTAAAAGAAGAAGAGATAGAGTCCGAGGACGGCGCTATAGCCGGCCATGTTTTCTTGGCCAAGCCCGTGACTTTAAAGCAACTCGTTGATTGCATAGAGAAGAATATTAAGAAATAGTGCTGCAAGGCCTTGCTTTGTATATTGTATATAAATAAGCATTTTAAGCCTGGCAGTTGCAAAAATGCGCTGAAGTGCCAAATAACCCTCTGCATGTTTCTTGTACCGTTTTGGAAATTCCTCATCAATCTGTCCCTGAATCTCTCTTCAAAGTGTCCCTGATTTCATCAAGCATGATAGGTTCTGAAGAAAAGCATCTTTCCTTTTGTCTTTGTTTTCCCCTTGTGATAATATAATACAAGGAGACTAACAATGAGTATTAGCCAAGGAGATTTAAGGAAAATAAGCATTCTAATTTTATTGGCATCATTTATAGTTTTCGGAAATGTTTTTGCTAAGGAAATCACAAAAGAAGCCCTGGATAAAGGAATAGAATATGCTCAGAAAGGCAAGTATGACGAGGCCATATCAGAATATAACGAAGCTATTGAAATTAACCCTAATTATGCAGAGGCCTATAGCAATCGCGGGGATGCCTACGCTAAGCAAGGTAACTTGTCTCAAGCCATCTCTGACTGCACTAAGGCTATAGGTATTAACCCTGACCTT
>JAPLMD010000020.1 GCA_026387235.1 Candidatus Omnitrophota bacterium | reverse complement strand
ATTTAAAGGAAAAAAATGATAACCTCAAATCCTTTTACCCCTCAATCAGGATGGGAACCAAAGATATTCGGCGGCAGGAATCAGGAATTGGGAATCTTTAAATCAATTCTGGACGACGCAGTGAATGCAAGGCTTAATCACCTGGTGGTTCTTGGAGAGTGGGGCGCGGGGAAGACCTCGCTTTTGAAACAATTCAAGCGCATGAGCCAGGAAAACGGATTCCCGGCGGCTTTTTGCGGTATTTCAAAATTTACCGACAAAAATAAAGCGATTGACGCTGTCTATTTGATAGCCGAAGAAATGATTATGGGTTTTCCAAAAACCAAAGGCGTTCAAAAAGATATCCCGGAATTATTTGCCAAAAGGAAAGCTTTATCAAATGCCCAGATTCAGTTTACGAAATTCCTGCTTGAATTATGGAAAACGCTGGATACTAAATTGGCGGTAGTGCTCCTGGACGATACTCAAAATCTTATGGAGGTGTCGAATACCATAGATATTTTAAGAGCTGTTTTAAGCAGCGAAGACGTCATTAAAAATACGGGATTTTTGTTCATACTTTCATCTACGCCCGCGGGTTGGGCGTCTTTTATTGACAAGCACGATCCTGTGGGAAGGTTTTTCAGAAAGAGGCTGAATGCGGATAATCTAAAAGAAAATGAAGTCATGGCTACGATAGACATGACTCTTAAAGGCACGGGCGTGGCGTTTGAAGAAGAAGTGAAGAAGAATGTCTTTAAATATACCGGAGGCCATCCGTATGAAGTGCAGTTACTGGCAAGCCATCTGTATGACAGCCAGATAGAGGGAAAAGTGAAAAGCGAGGCCTGGGACAGCGCGCTGAACAGCACGCTGAAAGAATTAGGCAGGGATTATTTCAGTTTCTTGCTGTCGAAGGCCAGCGATAGAGAGAAAGATTTGTTAAAAATACTCGCGGAAGAGAAAAGGCCTGTCACTATAAAAGATTTTACGACAATGATGATAGTCGGTAAACGCGCGAAAAAATTCCCGATAGCCAACATAAAGAATTTTCTTTACCGCCTGGAGGAAAAAGGCCTTGTCAGGAGGACGGAAAACAGCGGTTTTTATATACAGGATTTGATGTTTGCGGAATTTATAGTAAGGTTCGCCTCAGAATAATTTAACCAGGAGGATGACATGAAGGTAAAAGTTGACCAGGATTTATGTGTCGGCTGCGGGTTGTGCATTAATACCTGCGCCGATATCTTTGAAATGAAAGATGATAAGGCAGTAGTAAAGGCAAAGGCTGTTCCGCCTGCAAGCGAGGATTGCGTCAAACAGGCTAAAGACGAATGCCCTGTTGAAGCGATAATTATAGAATAAAGTAAACCGGGTTAGTTCTTTTTAGACAGCACTTTAGCGAAGCAGAATACGGTAAGAGCTATTATAATTCCCCAGGATATGATCAGAAATAACCAGCCGAATACGTTCATTTTTTAACCGCAGTTTTTCTTTTCCGCCAGGCAATCTTTACGAGTATCGCCAGGCTAAGAAATATTCCCAGGAGCATGAGCCTTATGCCTAATATGTAAGGCTTGTCTCCCGGGTTAGCGCCTTTCATTAATATTGTAGGAATACCTTCCTGATAAAACCAGAAACCAAGGATAAGGAATAGGAACAAAGGCGTTACGTATTTTATTATGAATTTATATATCTTTGGGACGCGCATTTCCGCGCCATGATGCATTTCTTCCCAGGCCTTTTCAATCCCGAATACCCAGCCGAAAAGTATAGTTTCAACAGCTGCGAATAACACTAAGCAGAACGTGCCTCCCCAGAAATCCAGTTCATTTACGGCCCCGTTTTTCAAAAAGAATATAGCGGGCTGGCATAGTATAAAAGACGCTATGCCGAAAATAATGACAGCTTTTTTCTTTGAGATGTTAAATTCGTCTTCCAGGAATGTTATGCTTGGCTGCGCCAGAGATATAGAGGATGTTATACCTGCAAGAAAGAGGAGCAAAAACCAGATGCATCCGAAAAGCGCGCCCAGCGATATTTTTTCAAATATGAGAGGCATTGTCACAAAGCCTAAATTAAATGCCCCGCTTTTTGCAATATTCTGTATTTCATTCGGGCCGAAGAATGCGAATGCGGCTGGGATGATTATAGAGGAACCAAGTACGACTTCCGCAAATTCATTTGCGCTTACCGAGGTAAGGCCCGAGAGCACCACGTCGTCGGTTTTCTTTAAATAGCTCGCGTAGGTCAGTATCACGCCTATGCCCACGCTGAGGGTGAAAAATATCTGGCCTGCTGCCGCGAGCCATACCTTTGCGCTTTTTAGGGCGCTGAAGTCAGGATTCCACAAAAATCCAAGGCCGTTTATTATGTTCCAGCCGGGTTTAGTTTGGTCCGGGACCCCTAATGTCAATACCCTTATAGCCAGTATTATTCCGAATACAAAAAGGGCAGGGAGCGCGATTTTGCATAATTTTTCAATCCCGCCTGAAATGCCTTTATATATGACAAACATGTTTAGGCAGAACGTGATAATAAAAAATATGTAAACGCATTGCATGTTTGAGAAGAAATTATTTTTTTCTATGCCCTGGAAACCTTTCAAGAAAGAAATCATGTTGTCCTGCGTGGTGGCCTGGCTGTATTTTTCTACTGCTGAGAAAAATGCGTAAGCAAGTGTCCATGACTCTATATAGGTATAGTATATGAATATTACAAGCGGCCCGAAGATGCCTATTATGCCGAAGTATTTTATAAATCTATTTTTGGTCCACATGTTGTGGAATATTCCGGGCGCGGTGCCGTGGCCGAAACCGCCTCCGAAACGCCCAATAGTCCATTCTATCCACATTAGAGGTATGCCGAGAAGAAGAAGGGATATAAAATAAGGGATCATGAATGCCCCGCCGCCGTTCTGCGCGGCCTGGACAGGAAAACGCAAAAAATTCCCCAGCCCTATGGCGCTCCCCGCGACAGCCATTATAATCCCCAGCCTTGACTTCCATCCCTCTCTATTTTTCATATAAGAAAAGTATACTTAATAATATTTAATATGTCAAATTGCAAGGCAATGGTATAATACACCTACGAGGAGGTTTATATGAAAAAATCACTAGGGGCCAAGGCGCTTGTTTTTACCACGCCTACCTGGATTATAGGGACGTATGATAAAAGCGGAAAACCAAATGCCTGCGCAGTTGCGTGGGGAGGAGTTACATGTTCAAAACCTCCGTGCGTAGGCATATCTTTGAGAAAAGCGACTTATTCTCACGGGAATATTATGGATAAAAAAGCCTTTACGGTCAATGTCCCTTCTGAAAAATATGTCAAAGAGGCTGATTATTTTGGAATTGTATCAGGTAGAAGCGAAGATAAGTTCGCAAAAACAGGGCTTACGCCTATAAAAAGCGAATTAATAGAAGCGCCTTATATAAAGGAGTTTTCTCTGATTTTGGAATGCAAGGTTATAAATACAGTTGAAATAGGCCTGCATACCCAGTTTATAGGCGAGATATTGGATGTGAAATGCGATGAAAGCGCTCTTGGGAAAGACGGCCTTCCTGATATTGAAAAAATAAAGCCTATCTTATACGATCCGGAAGTGTATACGTACCATGGAATAGGCAAGTTTCTTGGCCGGGCATTTTCCGCAGGCAAAGCATAAAGATGGAAAACTTTGAAAAATTTTATAAAGAATTAAATATAGAGCAGAAGAAGGCAGTGGATACGATTGAAGGCCCGGTGCTGGTTTTGGCAGGGCCTGGGACCGGAAAGACGCAGATACTTTCTGTGAGGGCAGCAAATATAATACGCCGGAAAAAAGCCCTCCCTGAAAATATCCTGATACTCACTTACACGAATGCCGCGGCCAGGACAATGAAAGAGCGCCTTGCAAAGATTGTAGGATTTAAAGGCTACGACGTCAATGTCTCTACATTTCACAGTTTTGGAAACTCCATTCTTTTAGATTCCGAAGAAGCGGCTAACTATATACAGGAAAGGATACAGATTACGGATATAGAGCAGGTAAGGGCAATAGAGTATATACTGGATCACACCCGGGACATTTCTGAAATAAGGCCTTTCACTGTCCCGTATAAACACGCCAGAGAGATACTAAAAAGAATAAGCGATCTTAAGAGAGAAGGGGTGAGCCCGGAAGAATTTCTGGAATACGTAAAGACATTGAAACCGGACGGCGCGTGCATAGAAGAAAAGCATATCCCCAGGATAAAGGCGCTCGCAATTATCTACGACCAGTATGAAAAACTTAAAGCGAGCGGGAACAAAGAGGTCTTTGACGAGCGGGGCAGGTATGATTATGACGACATGATCATGATGGCTATCCGCGCGATAGACAATGAACCGCTTTTAAAGAAAAAATATCAGGAGCAGTATCAATTTTTCATGGTTGATGAATTCCAGGATGCAAACGGGGCGCAGCTTAAATTATTATTTTCTATACTCAAGCCGGGCAGCCCTAACGTGTGCTGTGTCGGAGACGATGACCAGTCGATATACAGATTCCAAGGCGCGAGCGTGGGAAATTTTAAAGAACTTAAGAAGCGTTTCAAAAATTTAGAGACCGTGATTTTAGAAAAAAACTACCGGTCAACGCAGGAGATAATAGATCTGGCTCAAGCGGTTATCAAAGACGTGCCCGGTGCAGAGAGGACAGGCGAGAAAAATCTTGTAAATATAAGGGATTTTAAGAAAAAATCAATAGGTTACCACGAGTTTACCAAAGAAGCGGAAGAGTTGAATTTTATTGTAAAAAAGGTAAAAGAATTTAATGAGCAGGTAAAATCTTCGAAAGACCTTAGCCCTGAAGAAAAAGAAAACCCTTACAATAACATAGCGGTTTTGGTCAGGAAGAGAGATTTGATATCAAGGGTAATAGATAGATTTTTACAGGCGGGGATTCCATACGCAACTGACGGCAAAGAAGACATGAGGCCTGAGACGCGGGTAAGGCAGATGCTGGATGTATTGGAACTCGCCAGCCTGGAACCTGAAAATTATGAAGATAGAGACAGGGTTTTATATAAGATACTGATAACGGATTATTTTAAAATCCCGCTGGTAGATGTATTGAAGCTGATAGCTAAAGTAAATAAGAAGAAAAGAAATAAAGAAGACGCAAAAATTTTATTGGAACTCTTAAATTCCGAGGCCCTGCCCGGGCCCCTGAAAAATGCAGGCGGCATAATAAAAAAACTTATAGAGAATTCACAGTTTAAACCGGTGCATACGATCCTGATGGAATACGTAGAAGACGCCGGGATTTATAAATATATCCTGGAGAAATACGATAAGGATGACGTTATAAGGATCAGGGAATTAAGAGCGCTTTCGTCTTTTATAAATATGGTAAAGAGCTCAGACATATCAAGGCCTGGGATAACGTTAAAGGATTTCGCGGAAGAGATAAGAACTAGAAATGAACACGGCATGGCGCTTGAAGGAGAACTTGTTACAATGACTCAGAACGGAGTCAGGATTTTTACAGCGCACGGCTCCAAAGGCCGGGAGTTTCACAGTGTTATAATCCCGTTCTGTTTACAGGATAAAAGCTGGCCTATAAAGCCGAGGTCTGATGTAATTCCGCTTCCGCAGGATTTGATCAAGAACATTGAGACAGCGGGTAATAAAGAAAGGATAAAGGAATTGAGGTCTTACGACGAGACAAGGCTTTTTTATGTAGCCGTATCAAGGGCTAAGAGCAATATTGTATTTACCGCAAGCCCTGACGAAAACGCGGTATCCAGCGCATTTTTGCACAGATTAAGCGTAAAGCCGGAAACGTCTGATTTAAAAGAAGAAGATATTTTGGTAAATTTTCTTGAGAAAACAAATCTGATGGAACCTTTTATCGGGACGGAAAAGATTTTAGGAGATCTGGTTAAGGACATGACGCTAAATCCTACAGGCCTGGACAATTATATAAGGTGCAGACGGAAATTTCTTTATGATAATGTGCTGATGCTTCCTTCTGCAAAGAAGCAAAGCCTTATGTTCGGCAACGCAGTGCATTCCGGGCTGGAATATCTGTACAGGGAATACTTGAGGACAAACAGGTTCCCGGATTTTCAGTTTTTTAAAGAGAAGTTTACAGAGTCGTTGAAGTTCCAGGGGCCTGAGAAAGCCATAGAGCTAAGATGCAAGGAGCAATTTGAAGGCCTGAGAAAATATTATGATAAGTCAGCCAAAAAACCCATAAAGCCGATAGGCCTTGAAAATAAAATGCCTATAAATATAGACGGTATTATTTTTACAGGCAAATACGATAAATTGGAATTAGAAGACGAGAAGAATAAACTCGTGAGAGTAGTTGACTATAAAACAGGCCAGCCCAATAGGCACGCGAAAGGGATTTTTGATGTCAGGAGCCTTGAAAGCGAAGAATGCGACGGTTATCTAAGACAGCTGGTGTGCTATAAGCTTCTATACGAAAGAGATAATACCAGGCAGGATAAAAATGTGGCTGTAAGCCATGGGATACTCGTATTCGTAGAACCTGCAAAGAATGATTTAAGAAAATATGGCATAAAAGAAGGCGAGCCGACAGAATTTAAGGTGGAACTTAAGGAAGACATGGTGGATGAGATGGCGAGCATCATAAAAAATGCCTGGGATAGTATTCAGGGGCAGCATTTTGAAAAACTTTCCGAGCGCGATAAAGATAAGTGCGGCAATTGCGATTTTGATCACATCTGCTGGGGGTAGATTGGGTGGTAGGAGAGCTTGGATATTCGCAGATTTTCCAGGCCTGAATCGTCCATGGCGTTGATGTATTTATATCGGCTCATTTCTTTTGAAAATTCACTGAAAATAAATTCCGAAATACCTTTAAAATTCAAATTGCAGACTTCCAGGAGTATGCAGAATGTATCTTTCTTTAATTCGAATCCAAAGGTATAAGCAGCGATTTCGTTTTTTATCTTTATAACCCGGCCTGTCAATCCAAGAGCTTTAAAATTTTCCATTGCCAGCTTATGAGCGGAAAAGCTGTCTTCCAGAAGTTTATGATAGTAAAGGTCAAGGAATTTCTGCTTTCTGGCAGAAACCCATTTTGAAAATAATTTAAGACAGTCACCTTTCATATTTTGCCTGTAAGGCAAATATTGAAATTTATAATTTTTTGAAAAATAATTATAGCTTGCTCTTTTATGTTTATATTTGTTGCCTTTCAGGCCTGATATGTCTTCCCTGAAGTATACATAGTCAGGAAATTTTTTGAGAGAATCAAAATCTATGTAGCCGGAATCTGTTTCAAGCAGCATTCCCAGGCCTTTGTCTTTTTTCTTCCACCAGACAGGATTTTTGTCTTTCCAGATGTATAGATTTACAAAATTCTGGCTGGAGTCAGGGTTTTCCATATTTTTAAAAAGATTATCAAATTCGGCCTTATCTTTTAATGAGATTTGCTTGAATCCGCTTTTCTCTGGATTATTGATGATCAGCTTTGCAAGCGTGTCCAAATAGGAAAGTTTTATTACGTCGTCTTGAAAGCCGCCTATAAACGAGGGGTTTTCAGCTATCACCGAAGCGATTTCTTTTTTCTCCAATAGATCGGCAAGATAGTGAAAATAATTTTTTATCAAAGCCTCGTTTCCGGCATTTACGCTGAAAGGGCATTTTTTATCTATACCCAGGATGATATTCTCGCGGTTTTCATCAAACATTATCGCGAATGGGTAAAGCCGGCAGTCAAAAGGCCTTTTTGAGTAAACAGAGCATCTATTATTTTTTGTGTTAAAGAAAGCGCAGGCGTGCATATCCCGAAAGGGTTTTAATTTTACGCGGCCTGATTTATCCAGATACGGCTTTATTTTTGTAGTTATTTCCGCGGAGAGAAAAAGCGGCGCGAGAGAAGCGTTTCTATCAATAAACCTGCAGCATACGTCGCATGAAAGGCATAGCTTGCCGGGGATGATTTGAGTTATCGTTAGTTTTGCCATATAGTTTTCCCAGTTAGAATAATTTTACCACTAATGTAATGTTTTTAATGTTAGGTTACGCTTTAGCTCTGCCTAGCCCAGCAGGTTTCAAGGACGCAAAATTTCCCCAGCGAGGAAATTTTGCTCCGTTTTGACGCTCGCTCGCCCTGGCCAGGCTGGGGCCTAAGGCACATTTGAGAGGTTTCGGCATAATTGATTCTTTTGGATATAGGTGCGCAAGGGATTACGGCGAAGTTTTTTATACTGTCAAGACTACCTGCAGTATAAAAAACGAGCCGTAAACCGTAGCGCACGGCGAAACCATCTCTGTGCCGAACGGCCCCAGCCTGGCCAGGGCA
>JAPLMD010000019.1 GCA_026387235.1 Candidatus Omnitrophota bacterium | reverse complement strand
ATAATGATTACCTCTATAGCAATAATTCTCTAATAAGATCCTATATTCGGTTGCATGATTAGAGTAACCTTTCTTATATTCAATAATTTGTTTCTTTTTTAAGCTTCGCCTTGCTTCTATAACTTTCTTTTTGCTTATGAGCTTGGTTTCATAAAACTTTTTATCTGGACAGAAAAACCAGCTGTTCTGCTTCAATGTAAAAAAGTTATCGGAACTAATGAGTAATGTTAAAAATATATATTCTGACTTGCTCAATGCCCCTTGTTTAGTTAAAGCCAGGAAATACCTAGGAATAGGAAACCAATCTCCTCTTGAATACTTATCTTTAAGCTGAATGTTAAAATTATCAAAATTATCCACTTTTCAAAATTCTCCTACTAGCAATAATAAAGCTTACAAAAAAACCACCAATCCACCACCAAAAACGCAAAAATAACGCCTTTGGAGCAGATTGATGGCTTGCGATAACTTGCTTTACCTTGTTATATAACTTATTGAAATTATAGGGGATTAAACGCTTTGGACTGGTTATTCTCGGTAAGTTTAAAGAACCTAAAAATATACTGGCGGAGGAGGTAGGATTCGAACCCACGAGGCCCTTGCGAGCCTAACGGTTTTCAAGACCGCCGCATTCGACCGCTCTGCCACTCCTCCGAATTTCTGAAAGAAATTCGATCCTGAAGTGCCGTTAAGTCCGCCGTAGGCGGATAGGCGCTGAAGGACCTTCATATAAGCTTAAATATTATACCAAAATTATCTTCAGCCAATATAGAAAATCTCGAATCTTTTCTTATCTGTTCCACTAAGCCGTTAAAATAATTCTTGCCTGCATAGCCATATTTTACTCCAAAATTGTCTTTTAGTACAGCATATGGGTCTTTTGCCCTGCCAAAAGAAACTTCCCTATAAAGCTTATAAAGCTCAGGGTTTTTATTATACATATAAACAGGGTCGAGCGTTACAAAATAATCATCTTTGGGGTTCAGGCCTATGAAATATTGCGAATCAGACCAGTTAGCATGAAATATCAGCTCTCCTTCAGGAATATTTTTTTCCATCCATCTGCCAACTGCTTCGTAATGGCCATTTATAACTCTCGCTACAAAAGCGTTATAGCGCATACCGTTAAAAGAATTAACGCCTAATAAAATCATCAAAAAAAATATTGCAGCCAGGCTTAGTTTGCTAAAACTCTTTTTTGCTCCTATAAAATCTGAAATATAGCACGCAAAAGCCATGAGCATTATAAGATAGCCGTGACTGAGATATCTCCGGCAGGTAAAAGACAATATAAAGAAAACCAACGCAAGCGCCATAAAAACTTTTGTTTCGAATCTAGGCTTTGGCATCTTCAAAACAGCAATATAGATAATAGAAATCAAACTTATTATTATCAATGGGTACTGCAAAAAATATTCTCTGGTGTTAAACGGAAAAAATTCCGCGCCCAGCTCAAGCACGCCTGTTTTCATAGTATAGATAGGCACAAGGATGGAGTTAAGATAAAAAACCAGGAAATTATTAGGAAAATTAGGATGAACTAGAAATCCTGCCAAAATACCCAAGAAACTAAAAATAACCGCTTTCAGATAAAACTCCCTTTTATCAGAATATCTTACTGTTTCAATAATCAATGCATAGCATATAATCAGAGGACTTGTAACGTGGATAAGAGAATAAAAAATCCCTGTAAAAAATAGGCAGAGATATTTTCTCTGGATTATAAAATATATCGCCAGTAAATTAATGAGGATTACCGGCGTGAGAGGCCTGGGGCTGCTGATTGTCTCTAAAAAATGGCTTGAAAGAAAAAAACATGCTAGAAAAAAACATATTATCTTTTTATCTGCGTATTTTTTCAAAAGCAGATAAAATCCTAAGAATAAAAGTACCGCAAAGATAAAAGCAGCTATCTTGACCCCGAAAAATATATTCTTAAAAAACGTGAACGGGATTAAAACAAGATGATAAAGAAAATCCTTGTCTGCGAAATTACCATTAAAGGTGGAAAACTTCGCCCAATGGAAGTTATAGCGCGGCCCTAAATCTTTTAAAAATTCCGCCATCCTGATATGCAGGTATCCGTCTGCATCGTAAAGGGTAGGGGTAGAAAATTGAGCGAAAAAAATAAACGATATGCCTAATATTAAAATAAGGCTTGTTATTAGATTATATCTGCCATTTTTACCTATCAACGCAGCTCCTTAAGGCCCATTATTAATTCGTCTTTTTTCTCTGCGAAATTCAATGCTGTTTCTTTTGTTATCTTACCTGCCCTGTACAAATCCAAGAGAACTTTATTGAAAGTCTGCATGCCGTACATGCCGCCGTCCTTGATATAATATTCTATCTCGTGAACCTTGCCCTCTCTAATAAGATCCACTATGGTAGGCGTAGGTATCAGAACCTCAGCCGCGGGCATGCGGTCTGATCCATCCTTTAAAGGCACCAGCCTTAATGATATAATGCCCTTTAATAATAAAGACAGCTGCATCCTAATCTCTGCATGCTGGTGAGGTTGGAAAAAATTAACAACCCTTTCAATAGTATGAGAAGCGCTTATAGTATGTAAATTTGCTATCACAAGCTGTCCTGTTTCAGCAGCCGTAAGCGCGATAGACATGGTGTCCGTTGTTCTTATGTCGCCTATAAATATTACATCCGGCGTCTGAAGCATGCTGTATTCCAATGCCTTGTGAAAACTTTCTGTATCTATTCTGATTTCTCTCTGGCTGATAGTAGCCCTTTTATCCTGAAACAAAAATTCTATAGGGTCTTCCAGCGTTATAATATGCTTTGCCATATTCTTATTTATATATTCTATCATGCTGGCTACTGTTGTAGATTTTCCGCTGCCTGTAGTGCCTGTTATAAGAACAAGGCCCCGTTTTTCACTGCACAAACTTTCAAGAACTTTTACAGGAAGGTTTAATTCCTCAAATGTAAGAACCCGCGTGTTAATTGCGCGTATTACTATGACAGGCGTGCCTCTCTGCTGAAAAATAGTCGCTCTAAAACGGCCCATATCCTTTATTCCAAAACATACTACATTTTCTCTCTGGTCTTTATATATGCGATTCTGGCCCTTGGTAATTACATCTCCGTTCAAAGCTTCCAGGTCATGCTCATCTAAAACAGCTCCGTCCTTAAAAAGCTCCCCGTTTATCCTCATGCAAACAGGACTGCCTGCCTTAAGAATAACGTCCGAAGCCTTCTTGTCAATCATCTCTTTCAATATATTAATCAGGTCCATAACATGGCCTCCCTTTTGCAAATCTACAAGCTTCTTCTATTTTAGAATATCTACTCTGTTTCTTTCTAAACCGGTTAACAATAGGTAAGGAATCCCTTAGCATATCAAGATACCACCTTATCTCGGAAAACGAGCGTATCTGCCGCAGATGTTCCCAGATTTTAGCCGGACGCAGGTAAAATTGTTTGTAAGCTTGCGCCTGTAAAGCGAGGATTTCATCCTGCGTCAAATACCGGCAAATATGATACAGCTTGCCTCCCGTAAAACCTGCCAATAACCCTTCTTCCAAGCCATCCTTTAAGAGGCCCCGCTCTTTCAGCTGTAGATATATTTCTGTCCCCGGAAACGGCACCAATGCAGAAAAGCTAGCTCCGGCAGGATTTAGCTCGCGCGCAAAATCAATAGTTTTTTTTATAGACTTTTTTGTATCGTTCGGGAAACCGATTATGAAAAATAAATAAGTAATGATGCCTTCCCGGGAAAACCATTGAACTGCTTGTTTTATCTTTTCAAGGTTGACGTTCTTCTTTACCTCTTTTAGTATTTCAGAATCAGCGGATTCGCAGCCAATGCCGACCTTAAACACACCAGCCATCCTTAACTTCTTAACGGTCGAATAAGTTAAATTATCTACGCGTATGCCGTTCTGCAAGTTTATAAGTATATTAAATTTCTTGCCGATTATTAAATCCAGGATTTCTTCCAGGTGCGCCAAATCAAAGGAACAATTATCATCTAGGATATCAAACTGCCTGATCCCGTATTTTGAAATAAGAAACTCCATCTCCTCAATCACTCTTTTCGGAGAAAAAGCCCGGAATTTCTTTCCGAAGATATTATGGTTGCAAAAGGTGCAGTGATAGGGGCAGCCCCTGCTAGTGAAAATAGCCGCCATCGGCAGTCTGCGGGCTCTTGAACGATACAGTCTAAAAGGAGGAATTAAATCGTAGGCTGGCATAGGGATGGTATCAAGATTATCAATTAATTCCACCGGTTCATTAATTACAAAATCGCCGTTTTCTTGCCTCCAGGCAATGCCTTTAATCTCAGCTAAAGGCTTGCCTTCGCAGATACCGGCTATTGTCCGCTCCCCCTCACCGATCACAAGAATATCGGCTTTGGATTTCTGAAATATACTTTCAGGGACTGCGGAAGCAAAAGAGCCTCCCAGGACCACGTCAAAATCTGTTGTTTCCTTGATCTGCCGGGACAGCATTATTCCTGTGTTTGCCGTAACTATGTTTAAACTTATTCCCACTAAATCTGGGTTTTTGCCTCGTATAATTTCCAGCACCCGGCTGTTATCGAGCCTCATGATATTAGCATCGATTATTTCCACCTGGATATTACGCTCGCGCAGTACCGAGGCAATATACGCAAGCCCCAAAGGAGGATAAATAGTCGCTTTATTGATTCCGCTTGTATTTTCTGCTGGGCAAGGATTTATTAGTATGACTTTTTTGTATTTCATTGGCTTTACTAATTGGTTTTAATGGCGGAGAAGTAGGGATTCGAACCCTAGGTACCCTTTTGGAGTACACACGCTCTCCAGGCGTGCCGTTTAAACCGCTCACGCACTTCTCCCAATTTTTGTAAAACAAAAATTGATCCCGAGCGACCTTTGTCTTTTCTATGTGTCGCGAGGGACAAATTTTATTTATAAAAACAACTGCTTCCAGAAAAACCAGTAAAAGTTCTTTGTCTTTTCGTAAACATCAGCTGCAAAATTCACAAAGGAGGCGTCTCTAAAAAAAAGGCTTATTATAAAAAAAACTATACTGAGATTAATTATATAGATAAAAGATATTGAAGAAAGATACCCTGTTTTTATAAGATCAGATTGTTTATCCTTTATAGATTCTGATGTATATGCGAGATGAAACATCAACGTAAAGCCTATCAAGAATATAAATACAGCGGAATACAAAGCCACATCCATGAAGAAAGATAATACAAAATAAATTATCGCAACTACAACAGTATAAACAGGCACCAGGTACGGCGCAAGCATGACAAAAAAATTAGGCGTCGTGGTTTTTACGCTGCCTTCTTTACCGGACACTTTCATATTGTTGGCTTTACCGCCTGAACAAAACGTAGCAAATGCATGCATGGATTCATGGCCGAATATATACAGGAAATCAAGCCTGAACAACAATAGGTGCATCATGGAATACAAAAGAGCTCCAAGGATAAAACACAGCCCTGATTCAGAAACATCTTTTATGGCAAACATGCTATTATAGAAGCTGACAGTAATTATTACGCAAACCGGGATAAGCAATATGCTGATAATAAAACGTAATATTCTCATCTTGACTCCTTTATAATTCTTTCCCTGCCGCCCATGTATGGCCTTAAAACTTCCGGGATGACAACGCTTCCGTCCTTTTGCTGGTAGTTTTCAAGCACGCATATGATTGTCCTGGCCATAGCGATTCCAGAACCGTTCAAAGTATGAACATATTCTAATTTTTTATCCTTTGTCCTGTATTTTATGTTAGCTCTTCTCGCCTGAAAATCAATAAAATTGCTGCAGCTTGAAACCTCTAAATTTTTCTCTACCCCGGGAGCCCACGCCTCAATATCATAACACTTGCTTGCAGCAAAACTTATATCCCCGGTGGAAAGCATAACTACCCTGTAAGGCAGTCCTAATTTCCTGAGCACCTCTTCTGCATTATTCAACAATGTTTCCAGTTCATCAAAAGACGTTTCCGGTTTTACAAATTTTACAAGCTCTACCTTGTCAAACTGATGAACCCGCATGAGGCCTTTTGTGTCTTTGCCGTAAGAACCTGCTTCGCGCCTGAAACAAGCAGTATAAGCAGTATAATATACCGGCAAGTCCGATTCATCCAAGATATCATCCCTGTGAATATTTGTAACAGGGACTTCTGCCGTAGGTATGAGAAATAAATCTTCATCTTTTAATCTATACATGTCCTCTTCGAGTTTCGGCAGCTGGCCTGTGCCTGTCATGCTGGCTCTATTTACAAGAAAAGGAGGGAATATCTCTTTATACCCATGATGATTTGTATGAAGATCCAGCATAAAATTAATAAGAGCTCTTTCAAGCAATGCCCCTAAGCCCTTAAAAAGACAAAAACCAGAGCCTGATATTTTAGAAGACCTTGGAAAATCAAGTATGTCCAGGTCTTCGCCTATTTCTATATGGGTCTTTGGCTTAAAATCAAACTTCCTGGGTTCCCCCCATTTTTTAACTTCTTTATTGTTTTCAGAGCTTCCTATAGGTATTGAATTATGGGGCATATTTGGGATATAAAGCATCAAATTGCCTAATTTTTTATCAATTACCTCCACTTTTTTGTCTAAATCATCAACTTTTTGGGATAACACCTTCATTTTATCAATAATTGCCTTATCTGGCTTTCCTTTCTTGGAAATAGCATTCTTTTCTGCTTTTAAACCTTCAACTTCTACCAGAATCTTCCTTCTTTCGCTATCCAGATCAAGAACCTCCTGGATATCAAATTTAATGTTCCTGTTCTTTATGGCAGTCTTTACTATATCCGGATTTTCTCGTATAAATTTAATATCTAACATATGTTCTCCCCTCTTTCGCTTAACCTTTGATTACGCCAAGCGGGCGCATACGGGCAACTTTTGTTGATAACCCAGCGCCATGCACCACGTTAACAACTTCGCTCACATCTTTATATGCTTCAGGGGCTTCTTCAACCAGCGTGGTTCTGGTTTTTGCCCTAACTATTATACCACTTTTATTAAAAAGTTCCTTATCAATATTCCTTCCTGCGCAAACTTTTACAGCGCCTGAACGGGAAAGGCATCTGCCTGCGCCATGGCACGTGCTTCCAAAAGTTTCCTGCATAGAGCCTTCTGCGCCTGCCAATACATAAGAGAAAGTGCCCATGTCGCCCGGGATAATAACAGGCTGGCCTGCTTTTTTGTACAGCTCAGGTAAATCAGGATGGCCTGGAGGAAACGCCCGTGTAGCGCCTTTACGATGAACGCATAATAAACGTTCTTTACCGTCTACTTTATGTTTTTCCATCTTAGCAATATTATGCGCCACATCATAAACAAGGTTCAAGCCTAGAGAATTCCAGCTCTTATTAAAAACCTTCTCAAAAACATTTCTTGCCAAATGCATAAGGCACTGCCTGTTTGTCCAGGCGTAATTTGCAGCGCATTTCATAGCGGATAAATAAGCCCTGCCTTCCCCAGAATCAAGAGGCGCGCACACTAACTGCCTGTCAGGCACATTTATATTATATTTATTTAAACAGCCGGCCATGCTTTTTACGTAATCATCGCATATCTGATACCCAAGGCCTCTTGAGCCGGAGTGTATCATCATGGTAATCTGGCCTTTGAATAAACCAAATATATCTGCTTTCTCCCCATCGTATATTTCGTCTATGACCTGGATTTCAAGAAAATGATTTCCCGAGCCAAGAGTACCGGACTGGTCTTTGCCTCTCTCGTATGCCCTAACGGAAACCTTAGAAGGATCAGCCCCTTCCATCGACCCTTTATCCTCTGTAAATTCAAGGTCTTCTTTTACGCCGTAACCTTTTTTTATAGCCCACATAGCTCCTTTTGAAAAAATATCCTCTTCTTCTTTAGCGCTTGCCTTTATATCCCCGCTTGAACCAACGCCTGACGGGATATTATTAAATAATGCATTCACCAGGGTTTCAAGCCTGGGCTTTAAATCATCTAATATTAAATCGCTGCGCACAAGCCTTACCCCGCAGTTAATATCATATCCGATCCCGCCAGGCGCAATTACTCCGTTATTTACAGGATCGGTTGCTGCTACCCCGCCTATGGGAAAACCATAGCCCAAGTGAATATCCGGCATAGCAAGCGAATATTTTACTATGCCCGGCAAAAAAGAAACATTAGCTACCTGTTCAGACGCTTTATCATTAATAATTCCTGGAAGGAGCGATTCATTTGCATAGATGAGGCCGGGAACTTTCATCCCTGGTTTGTAGGATTGGGGAATTTTCCAGCGGAAATTGTCTAGCTTTTCTAATTTACCCTGCCAAGCCTGGGCCATAATTAAACATCAAAAATAATAGTGCAGCTAAAACCATCTACATCTTCTTCTATCTTGAGATTGTGAAAAGTAACAGCCTTTATTTCTTTGTAAAGGCCGTTCTGGTAAAGGTCTATATTGATACCGCTCGCTTCTGCTTTTATGCCATTATTATTTAAACTCGATATTTTGAAATTATTAAAATATATTTTTTCTCTATTGAAAATATACAGAAGCTCCGACAGCCAGCTGACCAATACCCCTTCAAGGTCATCCCTGTTTTCATTTATCTCTATTTTTTTTTCAATCTCCGAGCCCTGAGGTTTATACTCTTCACCTGTTATAATAATAAACATGCCTCTTGCCGCATTCTCGAATAACTCTGTCAGGGTAGAACCCCACGCCTTTATGCCCACATCAGCAGTATGCTCAATGAGTTCGAAAGGCTTCATAAAGCTATTACCATTGGTGGTGAGCCGCCCGCGACTTGAACGCGGCACAACTACATTAAAAGTGTAGTGCTCTACCAGATGAGCTAGCGGCCCACTTATTTATACTAATTCTTTTTCTTTATTTGCCAGGAGTTCGTCTATCTTTTTTGTATATTTTTCCGTCAGTTTCTGTATATCGTCGTGGCCTTTAAACTTCGCGTCTTCTGTGATTTCTTTGGATGACTCAAGTTTATCAACAGCTGCCATCGCGTCTCTTCTGACAGTCCTTATGGAAACTCTACCCTGCTCTGCGGTTTTATGCAGTATCTTTTTTAACTCTTCTATCCTTTCCATCGTGAGAGTAGGAATGGATATTCTTATAAGCTTCCCGTCATTAACGGGCGTTATGCCGAGTTCTGATTTAAATACTGCTTTTTCAATAGCCTGGATATTAGACTGGTCCCATGGATGAATCGCTATAAGCCTCGGCTCAGGTATTGATATAGTAGCCACCTGTTTCAAAGGCATGTGCGTGCCATAACACTCTACCATGATACCATCTACAATCCCTGTATTTGCCCGGCCCGTGCGAATCTCTGAGAATTCCCTTACAGTAGAATCTACTGTTTTTTTAAGTTTTTCTTCTGTATCGTGTATAAGTTTTTGCAATAGTTCCATGATTATCCTCCTGATTTTTGCAGGGACTTTTCTGTAATCAGCACACTATGGTGCCTATTTTATCGCCGATTAAAACTCTTTTTATATTGCCTTTTTTTGTGAGATTAAAAACTATGATAGGAAGCTTGTTGTCCATACAAAGGCTTACTGCGGTCGCGTCCATTACTTTAAGGCCTTTTTTAAGAACCTGTATATATTTAAGCGTTTTGAATTTCTTGGCGGTTTTATCCTTTTTCGGGTCCGCAGAATATACGCCGTCTACTTTTGTGGCTTTAAGTATGACGTCTGCGCCCAGTTCAATAGCCCTGAGACTCGCGGCCGTGTCCGTAGAAAAATACGGATTGCCCGTGCCAGCCACAAATATTACTACCCTATTTTTTTCAAGGTGCCTTATGGCCTTTCTCCTTATATACGGCTCGGCAAGTTCCTGCATGTCTATCGCTGTCTGGACGCGCGTAAAAACGCCTGCCTTTTCAAGGCTATCCTGCAGCGCCAAACCGTTTATAACAGTCGCTAGCATGCCCATATAATCAGCCGTGGTCCTATCAACGCCCTGACCAGAAGCAGTGCTGCCCCTGTAAATATTTCCTCCGCCTATCACAATTGCAATTTCTGTGCCCAGTTTTTTAACATCTTTTATTTCTTCCGCGATGGAGCGGGTTACTTCAGGGTCTATGCCATAGCCCTGTTTTCCCTGCAGCACCTCGCCGCTCATCTTCAGCACCACTCTTTTATATACCGACTTCTTATGCGTCATTTTATATCTTCGCCCACCTGAAATCTTATGAACCTGCGGATTAATATATTCTCCCCTATCTTGCCTATAAGCTCATTTAGATATTCTTTTATGGTTATCTTGTCATTCTTAACAAAAGGCTGGTCTAAAAGGCAGACTTCTGAATAGAACTTTTCCAACTTTCCCTGGACTATCTTTTCAACAACATTATCAGGTTTATTTTTAACGCTGTCTTTTAAAACATTTTTTTCTCTTTCCATGATATGGCCCGGCACTTCTTCGCGGGACACATAGCTCGGAGACGTGGCTGCGACATGCATCGAAACATCCTTTACAAACTGCTTGAAATCCTCGTTTTTGGCAACAAAATCAGTTTCGCAGTTCACCTCTAAAAGCACGCCTATTCTACTGTTTGAATGTATATATGATCCTATGATGCCTTCCTTGGCGCACCTGCCGGCTTTTTTAAGCGCTACGATCTGGCCTTTCTTTCTCAATATATCAATTGCTGTTTCCAGATCTCCGTTCGACTCTTCCAGCGCCTTCTTGCAATCCATCATAGGCGCGTTAGTCTTCTCTCTTAACTTTTTTATTAAATCTGTAGCTATTGCCATATCAATATACCTCTTTCTATTGTAGTTCTGCGAAGCAGAATTATTCGCTTTTTGGCGATTGCGGTTTATAGCTTTTTTTCTTAACAGGCTTTATCCTTTTTTCCTCCTTAGCTTTAAGCGCGTCTCCTTTTATCGCCTCAACAAGCTTTTCTGATTTTTCTTTATCCTTGATTTCTTTCGTGTCTTCCTCTTCCTGAATCCTGGCTAACTCTGCAACATTGGATTCATCAAACTCCTTTTTGCCTTCTACTATGCTATCCGTGATAAGCCCAGTCAGAAGCTTTATTGAACGCATTGCATCGTCATTTGCAGGTATGGGATAATCAATTAGATCCGGATCGGCATTAGTATCTATTATCGCTACTATTGGTATGCCGAGCTTCCTGGCTTCTTTTACCGCAATATCCTCTTTTTTAGCATCCACGATAAAAAGCGCGCCCGGCATCTTTTTCATGCTGACTATTCCCTGCAGATTCTTTTTTAATTTATCCATTTCTTTCGTAAGTATGGCTTTTTCTTTCTTAGTAATTGCGCTGAATGTGCCGTCTTTCTGCATGGTCTCAATTTCTTCCAAGCGTTTTATGCTGTTGCGTATGGTCTTAAAATTGGTCAGGGTGCCGCCCAGCCATCTGTCTTTTACATAATACATGCCGGAACGCTGAGATTCCTGGAGTATAAGATCCTGCGCCTGGCGCTTTGTGCCTACGAAAAGGACTGTTTCTCCTTTTGACGCGATATCCCTTACAAAATCCCTTGCCTTATTCAGGTAATCTACCGTCTTTTCAAGGTCTATTATATAGATATTGCTTCTTTCCCCGAATATAAACTTCTTCATTTTTGGGTTCCACCTGCTCACGTGATGGCCGAAATGAACCCCTGCTTCCAATAATTGTTTAATTAACTCCGTATCCACATTCCCTCCTTATAAATTTATGGGTTTAATCAGAGGAGATATTATATAATACGATGTTCTTTAATTCAAGCTATTTTTTATCTTGGCCTGGACTTAAACTGAAGCTCATAGAGGTGCTTATAAACCCCTGATTTTTCCAATAATTGGACGTGGGTGCCTGTTTCTACGATCCTTCCTGCTTCAAATACCGCTATATTATCAGCATGCTCGACTGTTGAAAGCCTGTGGGCAATGACAAAAACAGTTCTATTCGCCATTAGCCTGCTGATCGCGTCCTGCACCAGCTTTTCAGATTCGGTATCCAGCTGACTCGTAGCTTCGTCAAGTATAAGTATGGGCGGATCTTTAAAAAGCGCCCGGGCTATGGCTATCCTTTGTTTTTCCCCTCCTGATAATTTAATGCCCCTGTCTCCTATGAGAGTCTCATAATCTTTGGGCATTTTCATAATAAATTCATGCGCGTTTGCCGCCTTTGACGCTTTTATGACCTCCTCCGGCGCAGCCCCGGGTTTTCCAAATGCAATATTATTTCTTAAAGTGTCATTAAAAAGTATTGTTTCCTGGCTCACAATGCCTATATGAGCACGCAGAGACTCTACCGTGAAATCTCTTATATCTTTTCCGTCAATAATGATAGCGCCTTTGTCAGGATCATAGAACCTTGGCATCAAACTTACAAACGTGGTTTTGCCTGCGCCGCTCATTCCTACAATGGCAAGAACCCGGCCTTTTAACAGCTTGAGATTAATCCCGCTCAATATAACCCTGTCTTTATTATATGAGAAATCTATATCCTTAAATTCTATTGAATCTTTGAAACCAATCAGATCTGCTGCAACAGGCTTATTTTTTATAGTTATCTCTCTGTCCAGTATGTCAAAAACCCTTGTTATAGCAGCTACTGCCTGGAGGTTTATGCCATATAATCTCGAAAGCCTTTTTAAAGGCTTGAGAAGAGAGAGTAATGCCGCAAGAAACGCTATAAATGCGCCTGCGCTAAGACGGCCTTCTACTACCTCTTTGCCGCCGCACCATAGAACCACGCCCACGCAAAGCATTCCTACAAATTCGCCAAGCGGGCTTATTATAGCTAAGCGTTTTACTGATTTTATCATTATTTTATAGTAGCGGTTATTATGGGCTTTGAATTTTTCTTTCTGATAATTTTCTGCTGAAAAAGATTTCACTATGCCTATGCCGTATATCGTCTCAAAAAGAAGAGAATTTATATCAGCCATATTTTCCTGCATAGAGGTGCTGATTTTTCTCAACTTATTGCCTATTTTTATTACAGGAAATATTATCAGCGGGAATATAAAAACTGTGACGAGTATGAGCCACAAAGAGATCGAAAAATAAACCTTTATCCAGATTAAAATCACCACATAAATTATAAGCTGGATCGGCTGCCATAAAAGATCTGTAAGGCCTTCTGTAATAGAATTCACTATGGTGCCTACATCAAATGTAACCCTTGAAACAAGCTCTCCTGTTTTAACGCTCGAATAAAAATCATTTGACAGCGCCAAGAGTTTTTCATATATAGCCTGCCTTACGTCTTTAAGCACGGCCTGGCCCAGCTTATTCATGAAACATGTCTGAAAAAATAAAAATGCCTCTTTTAAAAAAAATAAAAGAGATACCAGAATAACTACCAGGTTCAATAATAAGTCTTTTGGCATATTATTTACCTTATCTATGATATTCATCAGGTAGTTCGGCGCATGCTGAGCGCCAGGCAGAGCTATGGTCTTACCTGTCAGGATATTATCCACAACAGGTATTATCATCCCTAAAGACACGCCTCCGAAAGCAGAGGTTAAGACCATGCATATAAGCGCAAGTGTCATTATCCATAAATGCGGCTTAACAAATTTTAAAAACCGTATATATTCTTTCATTAGACGATTATTTTATCACTCTGATTGACTTTTAGCAAGGTATTTGCTACCATTGTAAATATGAGAAAAACCAGAATTGGCGTAGTAGGCCTTGGTAGATTAGGCTCTATACATGCGAAGATCTATTCAACATTAGAAAATGCAGAGTTAGCCGGCATTTGCGATATTGACGAAAATATAGCTAAAAATACCGCGGAAACGCTAAAAACAAGCTGGTCCTGCGATTATAAAAAACTTTTGGATAATAGTTTGGACGCTGTAAGCATAGTAACCCCCACCATACTTCACTACAAAATAGCTAGGTTCTTTCTTCAGAATAAAATCCACGTCCTTATAGAAAAACCAATCACTAGGACATTGAAAGAGGCCAAAGACTTAATAAAAATTGCCAATAAAAACCGGCTTATAATCCAGGTGGGCCACGTAGAAAGGTTTAATTCCGCTATCCAGGCAATAGAAAAGCTTTCAAATAAGCCTAGATTCATTGAAGTACATCGCCTTGGCCCTTTCACGCCCCGAGTAAAAGACGTGGGCGTGGTCCTGGATCTGATGATACACGACATAGACATAGTGCTGGGCCTTACAAAATCAAAGGTTAAAAATATCGACTCTCTTGGTATGAAAATCCTGACAAACCACGAGGATATTGCAAACGCTAGGATCCGTTTTCAAAACGGCACTGTATGCGACTTAACGGCCAGTAGAGTAACAAGCGACAGCATGCGTAAAATAAGAATATTTCAGGACGACTGCTATATCTCAATAGACTATATGGCCCAGGAAGCGCTTATCTATAAAAAAATAAACGGCCAGATAGTTTCAGAAAAAATAGATATTAAAAAAGAAGCTCCTCTTACTAAAGAACTTGCCTCTTTCATAGACTGCGTGGCGAATAATAAAAGACCTCTCGTATCAGGTAAAGAAGCATATGAAGCATTGAAAGTAGCTCTGGATATATTGAAAAAAATCCATAAATGAAAAAACTGAAATTAATGATAATAGCCGGGGAAGCCTCGGGCGACCTTCAGGCTGCAAGCCTCATAAAATCCATCAAATTAATTAACCCACACATAGAAATCTTTGGCATGGGCGGCAAAAAAATGCAAGCTGAAGGCGTGGAGATAATTTATGACATCACAGGCCTCGCCATTGTAGGGTTTTTTGAGGTTTTGAAACATCTGGGCACATTCAAAAAAATATTTGAAAAACTTACAGGCCTCCTTGAAACAATGAAACCTGATGCTGTGATCCTTGTAGACTATCCTGGCTTAAACCTGCGTTTCGCAAAAATAGCTAAAGAAAAAAATATACCTGTCATCTATTACATAAGCCCTCAGATATGGGCGTGGGGAGAAAATAGAATCCACGAGATTAAAAAATGCGTTGATAAAATGATTGTAATATTTGGTTTTGAAGAAAATATCTATAAAGAGGCTGGGGTAAAGGTAAGTTTCGTTGGCCATCCTTTTCTAGATATAGTAAAACCTATTTGGAAAAAAGAAGAAACCATTAAAACCTGCCATCTAAAGCATGACTCTATTAAAATCGCTTTAATGCCCGGCTCCAGGAAAAAAGAGATTGAAAAACATCTGCCTGGCATGTTGCGCGCATGCGAGATTATTAAAAATAAAATTCCAAACGCTGAGTTTATAATTTCGAGAATTAAAGAGCTGGATCAGAATCTATACGATAAAATCGTAAAGCGTTCCAGAATAAAAGTGCACTCTTTAGAAAATAAACCTTATGAAGTTATGGATATAGCTGACCTTGTCATAGTTTCTTCAGGAAGCGCAACTCTGGAAGTAGCTATCATGGAAAAACCTATGGTGATTATCTACAAGACGTCTTTTCTAACTTGGTTATTGGCAAAAAATCTTATCAAGATCCCTGATATAGGGCTTGTAAATATAGTTGCAAGAAAGAGAATCGTTCCGGAATTAGTGCAGTTCAGGGTAACCCCTGAAAATATTGCAAAAGAATCTCTCGATATCCTGAATAACCACAAAAGAATCCACGAGATAAAAGAAAACCTCAAGCAGGTAAAATCCAAATTGGGCGAACAAGGCGCCTCTTCCCGCGCCGCCCATGCTATCTGCAAATTTCTAAATATAGCTTAAAATTAAATATTTTCTGCATTATGCCTAGCTGCATCCAGTCCCTTTTTTGTATCAGCTTTCTGAACGGGCTTCCTTGCTATAAAAATAGCGGACTTAAAGCCTGCTATAAAAGAAGACTTGGGATAATCCGGTTCAACTTTTTCTAGCGACTCTCCATTAATCTCTATTTCAAATCCTTGCCCAATAAGCCATTCTTGTATAAGCGTAGGTAAATTGCGAAGGAAATCATACCTCTCTGGGTCTTTTTCTTTATAATTATTCACATCTTCTATAGTTATATATAACTTTCCATTATCCTGCAAAATTCTCCATGCTTCTTTTATCAATCTTTGCATCAAATCAGTAGTCTGAACTGTGGTTGGATCAGGTTGATTAATAGTTACTTTCTGAACAGACATAGACTCAATCCCTGTATCTCCTCCATCCTGTATCACAATCCCATGGGCCCTAGAGTTAATGTCAGATACTGTTACAGATTCATCTAGATAAGAATCAAATCCTATAATAACATCTCCTGGATATTTCCTTCTATAATTTATCAAAAACAAGCCATCTCCTGTGCCCATATCGACAATCTTAGCTGGTCCTTCTGTTCTATTAAAATTCTCAACAGCTTTATTATTATGTTTAGCTAAAGGTCCTTTTAACCAATTTACAATATCTGCGATTTTTTGATATGAGCCTATTGGCAAAGAATAAGTTTTGGGAATTATTCTTTTTTTTGTTACAACAGATTCTGCATATTCTGCATTTATAGCCCATGGTATGAGCAAATCTTCCAAAACTATTGGATCTAATTCTACGCCAATAGAACTTATAAGCTCATCCTTTAACTTATATATAAGATTTGCCCCTGCCAATATATTCCCATACCCATCCTCTCTCTCAAGCATCTGCTGGGCCCTGTTCTTATCTAAATCCATTGGCACCCTCAGGCCGCATAGGGGCAGGCAATACCCTGCGCCGTCAAAGATAAATATTAAAGTTATAATTATCGCTATCAGTTTTTTCATATATTCTTAACCACCATTTGTATATCTCCAGGACCTATAATCTACAGGATCGCGCTTGCCTTAGGGAGGGAGGCGGAATCCGTGTAGACATATAGGCCTGGTAATCATTCAACATTTTCGAAGCGTAATCGGCTACACCATTAAGTCTAAAGTCCTGTTCTGGTTTCAGCCCAGAAGCCTGGTTTATTAACTACTGATGCATATGGAAGGGCTAAATGAAAATTACCAACCCTTGCATCTAATTCAATATATCTCTTTTGCAAGTCAGGAGATTCTGTAATAAGCAATAACTGCTCTGTAGTCAAATTATTAGCTCTGGCCTGCGCTTTTCTTATACGCATGTCCGCCTTTTCCTGTTCGTAAGCTTTTTGATGCTTTTCAGCCTCGCTAATAAGGTTTTCAATATCATCTAATACCAGTAAAACAGAAATTCTTGTAATAAATTCATTTCTATAATTTCCTTCTGGAAGCATAGAGATCGCTTTTAATAACCTGTCTATACCGTTATATGGCTTACTATTTCCACAAACTAATGGATTCCTGAGGCTATTTTTATCTACGTTATTATCCAGGCAATGCCCTGTGCCTTCAAAGATAAATATAAAAGTTATAATTATCGCTATTAGTTTTTTCATAGGTCTGTAGCAGTTTCTCCAAAATCAAAGTTCAGCTGTAAAGATTTTATATTATGTTCCTTTTGGGGCTCCAGAAGTTCTCTTAATGATATCTTCTTTGCCTGATAATATTCAAATGGAGGGATACTCTCTTTTTGAAACATCCACTGAATCAAGTCTTCATCCAGCCTGCCATTTTCATCTACAGGAATTATAGGCAGGTCTCCTATTGCCTTGCCAGAAATATCTATCTTTCCGAATAAAAACCCGTGCCTTTTCTCGTGGACCTGCCAGAAAAACCTGCCCTGTGCTGCCCATTCAAGCGGCGAGATACTTCTTTCGTGTCCAAGTCTTGGCATATGAGGGCCAGCCCTGCCTGTGAGATAATCAACAAATTTGGCTTTAAAAGTTTTACCTTCTCCATCTGCCACGGCCTTAGTTTCTTTAAAGGCTCCCTCTAAAGAAACTACCCATGCAAGCAGCTTCTGATAATCAGGGTTTTGTTCTGTCTCATAAAGTCCTATAGCGTAATTCAAAATGTAATTTTTTGTTTCATTTAACTTTCTGTCTCTGCGCACATCACTTATATATTTATCGTATTCCTCTCTATTAAGGTAACTAGACATAGAAAGAGGCGGCATATGCGAAAAAAGCTTATGCTCGCTGAGCCATGTTTTTATATGCACACCCGCTATTGTATCGCTATCTAAATCTTTTATGCCAAGCTTTATCAAAATATCATGATTTGATTTGGCAAATATAAGCTGCGGCCTGAGCGTATTCAAAGAATAAGCCTCTTTGTTAAAAATAAATACAAAAATTATTGCCGCAGTTATTAGTTTTTTCATATAAGCATAGGCCCTGGATTACAATCCCTTATCAGCTTCACTTGCTGTAGATTCTAATAACCTAGAAACAGGGCTTCTTAAAGCCTTGATCTGTATGCGTAAACCATCTACAGCTTCGCTTCCAACAGTCTGTCTCATTTTTTCGAGTAACTCTTCGTTTACATATTCTTCAGGATGTACCTGATGTAGACTCTCTTTAAAATCGTCGTAAGAATATATAAGCAGGTCGATTTTTAATTGTCCTCTCCATAAAGACTTGAGCTTTCCATAATCATCCAATGTGATGTGTTTATCTATAAAGAGCCCTATATCTAAATCGCTGTCCTTTTTTTGTCTCCCATTTGCTCTAGAACCAAAAACAAATGCATCTAAAATGACCACGCCTTTCTGACTAAGCCATGAATCAATTGAATCAATAAAAGCTGCAAGATCATTCCAAGGTATCTCTATAGGCTTTTCTAGGCCTTGGCCTGGTTCCTGACCAAACGCTTTAATAATACGTTCGGCTTTTCTAAATATTTTTTCCAGCTCCTGAGCCCATAATACATCATATAACCCAAAACCCTGATATTGGATAATATCGTTTTTTACCCTAAATGAATCTAACATTGAATCCATTTGATTATAGGTTAATAGGCCTGGCATTTGTTCATTTATAAAAATAGCCCATTTCTTCCTTTCTTCACCAGACATAGGCGCTGATAAACCGGTTATTCTTTTTGCAAAGATAGCCCATCCCCTCTTATCCAGTTCAGGATTATCTTTTTTCAGCGTCTTCCATACTGCGTTTAATAAATTATGCTTATCCACAGCATTTCTTGAAAGTCCGCTTAATAAATAATATCTATCACTATGCGCTGCTTTAGACCATTCCTCATGATTATTCTTAAGCCAATCTTTTTCTAAAGCCTCTTTAGGGAAAACTTCCATATTTTTTCTAATAACATTTGATGCGGCTTCTATATTTACCAGAGAGCGCCCTTGGCCGTGGTTTACTATTATAAAATTCTCGTTTGCCGTAATTGCGTCGAATAAGATATCCCTGTCATGGGAATTGCTTAAACTATTTACCAGAGAATTAAAAGATACATTGTTTTGCGGCGCAATGCCGGCATAAACCGTTTTTAACCATACCAATCTCTTTATTTTATTTTTTAATGGCTCGGGTAATCTGTCGATGAATACATTAAAAGCCTTTAATCCTCTTACGGCAAGCCCGATATCTGTATGCAGCTCTTTTCTAATATGATTTAAATTACGCAGGCTATCTGCTTTTTGTCTAAAAAATGCTGCTATATGCTGCGGCCCAATCTCTTCGGCTTCCTTGATAACGCTTCTCGCTATCCCCTCTATCATATCAAAATCGTCGTCATATTCCGAAAGCAGCGTGGGCACTAAATAATCTACAAATTCCGAACGAGCTTGCCGCAAATATCTTTCTTTACTATCCGGCGTAGGAAACAGGCTCTCCACTCTTTCCGATAACCATTCTATGACAGGCTGGAATTTGATTAAATTAATAATATCCCTCGTGGTATTTTTAATATCTGCCAGAGTACCTTCTAATTTAGATTCTGCAACTATCTCAAAAAAATATGGTATCTGCCTTGGCTTTAGATCCTTGGCTGATTCCCAAACCATTTTCAATATTCCAGCAGCCCTTTTTATATTTCCATCGTGGGATATAATCGCTGCAGGAACTACTTTTTGTCTAAAAATAGAAACCGCTCTATCTTTAAATTCTTGATTATATAAATTAAAACTGTCTTCTATATCTTTTACGCATATTGTTATTGCGCCAAAACTGGCTGCACTGCCTGTCCGCAGCATATTATTGTGAAACCTTTCGAACAACAGCTGCCTGTCCTGCCTGTCAACACCCATATCTTTAAGTTCAGCATTAATCGCCTTAACGCGCCCTATAAAAAATTCCCATGACTGATTCTTGGAAGATAGCGGTCTTACAAAAACAGGTTTGAACTTAAGTCCTGTTTCACTTTCAAAACGCTTAATGCGATTCCATAATTCCTCCGCTGAAATGCTTATCCTTTGTAAATCAGGGCTAAAACTATAGACCTGTTCCAATAAATCTTTATAATCAACATCCTGCGCAGAACCAAACTTCATTGGTATCCTCAGGCTGGCTTTACATGTATCAGGCAAGCCATACCCTGCGCTTTCAAAGATAAATATTAAAGTTATAACTATCGCTATGAGTTTTTTCATATATTTAGCGCGGAGCTGCGCTCCGCTACTCCAGGGCCTATAATCTACAGGATCACGCTTGCCTTAGGGAGGGAGGCGAAATCCATGCAGATATATAGGCCTGGTAATCATTTAACGCTTCCGAAGTATAATCGGCTACGCCATTAAGTCTAAAGCCCCGTTCTGGTTTCAGTCCAGAAGCCTGGTTTCTTAACTACTGATGCATATAGAAGGGCTAAATGAAAATTACCAACCCTTGCATCTAATTCAAGATATCTCTTTTGCAAGTCAGGAGACTCTGCAATAAGCAATAACTGCTCTGTAGTCAAGTTATTAGCTCTGGCCTGCGCTTTTCTTTTATACGCATGGCCACCTTCTCCTGATTGTAAGCTTTTTGACGCTTTTCAGCCTCGCTAATAAGGTTTTCAATATCATCTAATACCAGTAAAACAGAAATTCTTGTAATTAACTCATTTTTATAATTTCCTTCTGGAAGTTTAGAAATTACCGCCAACAGCTTGTCTATCGTTTTATAAGGCCTATTAGTTCCGCAAACTAATGGATTCCTGAGGCTCTGTTTGTCTATGTTATTATCCAGGCAATATCCCGCGCTTTCAAAGATAAATATTAAAGTTATAATTATCGCTATTAGTTTTTTCATATATAAACAAAAACCAGGTATAACTATAATGTTAATACCTGGTTATATAAAATCTCTGGTTTTGCCTCCCTAAGGCTATTTATAATCCTTTTACAATGTGTGTAGTAAGTATAACATATATACCCTATATAGTCAATAAATAAATTAGATTTTATTCAGGAAGGATAACTGGTTTTCCAGGTTGAATTTGCCTATATCCTGTTCAGGAAGAACAGGATATTTACCTGTAAAGCAGGATACGCAGAACTTATTCTTAGGTAGAGGCATAGCTTTATAAAGGCCTTCCAGGCTAAGATATGCTAAACTGTCAAGGCCTATAAATCTGCGCGTCTCTTCTATCGTATGAAAAGAGGCTATTAACTCTTCTTTTGTCGGAAAATCTATACCATAGTAACACGGCGAAATATGCGGAGGACAGCTTACTCTCATATGGATTTCTTTCGCGCCAGCTTCTCTTAATGTGCGAATCCTGGCTTTAGAGGTAGTGCCGCGCACGATAGAATCTTCTATAACAACTATTTTCTTACCCCTCACAACATCTTTTATCGGGTTTAATTTTACTCTTACGGATAAATCCCTTATATGCTGGGCAGGCTGTATAAATGTTCTTCCTATATAGTGATTTCTAACCATCCCCATTTCGAGCGGAATGCCGGATTGTTCAGAATATCCGATTGCAGCCGAAGACCCTGAATCAGGAATAGCTATCACCAAATCTACCTCGCAGGGCGATTCTTTTGCAAGCTCCATACCCTGACGCTTGCGGGCCAGGTGCACGTTGTAACCATATATATTTGAATCAGGCCTTGAAAAATAAATATATTCAAATATGCAGAATGAAGACCTTGGTTTTTCGTCCGATATACGCGCTGACTTAATACCTTTTTCCGTGATAAAAAGAATCTCTCCAGGTTCTATGTCTCTGATGTATTCAGCGTGTATCAGGTCGAACGCGCATGTTTCAGATGCAACCACATACGCTCCGTCAAGCTTACCAAGAGAAAGCGGCCTGAACCCGTGTTCATCTCTCACTGCAATAATACCCTCTTCAACAAGAAGCACCATTGAAAAGGCGCCTTCAAGCTGAGATATCCCATCTTTAATTCTATCTTTGAAATCCTTTTTCTTTGAATGAGCGATCGTGTGGATAACAATTTCGCTGTCCATGCTGGATTGGAATATAGCGCCTTCTTTTTCCAGTTTTTTTCTCAATGTCAGAGCATTGGTAAGGTTACCGTTATGCGCAACCGCGATATGGCCTGAAAGCGTCTCAACTAAAAATGGCTGGGCATTTTTTATATTTGAAGATCCTGTGGTAGAGTACCTGGTGTGGCCTACTGCGATATTCCCGATTAGTTTTGCAACCTCTTCTTCGTTAAAAACCTCTGACACCAGGCCCATGCCTTTATGTTCTCTGACAAGGCGGCCGTCAGAAGTAACAATTCCTGCTGACTCCTGGCCCCTGTGTTGAAGCGCATATAGCCCCATATAAGCAAGCCTCGCGGCATCTTTATGGCCGAAAACCCCAAATACCCCGCACTTATCTTTCAAATAATCATTAGACATCTTTATTCCCATTCTATTGTCGCAGGCGGCTTGGAGCTTATATCGTACGCCACCCGGTTTACGCCTTTAACCTCATTTATGATCCTGTTTGAAATCCTTCCTAAAATTTCATAAGGGATCTTTGCCCAATCAGCTGTCATGGCGTCCCGGCTTGTCACTACCCTTAAA
>JAPLMD010000048.1 GCA_026387235.1 Candidatus Omnitrophota bacterium | reverse complement strand
CTTGCAGTAATAGACGAGCAGCATAAATTCGGGGTCATGCAGAGGGCATTATTAAAATCAAAATCAGAAAATCCTGACATACTTGTTATGACGGCTACTCCTATACCAAGAACTCTGGCATTGACTGTTTACGGAGATATGGATGTTTCGACAATAGACGAGTTGCCGCCGGGTAGAGGCGAAATCAAAACATTTTTCTTTGAAGAAAAGAACAGGGAAAAAGCTTATAAGATTGCAGAAGAGCAAATAAAAACAGGCAGGCAGGTTTATGTCGTTTATCCGATAATAGATGAATCTGAGAAGTCGGACCTAAGGGCGGCCATTAAAATGCATAAAGACTTGAGTGGAAGGTTTCCTGATTTAAAGATCGGGCTTTTGCACGGAAGAATGAAATCAAAAGAAAAAGAAACAGTGATGCATGATTTTAAAGACCGCAAGATAGATATGCTGGTTTCAACTGTAGTCATAGAGGTAGGCGTGGATATCAGCAATGCTTCTGTGATGATTATAGAGCACGCTGAGAGATTCGGGCTCAGCCAGCTGCATCAATTAAGAGGCAGAATCGGAAGAGGCGAGCATTTGTCTTACTGCATTTTAATCAGCGAGCCAAAGAGCGACGATGCAAAACATAGAATAAGCGCTATGCTCGAAACCCAGGATGGTTTTAAGATAGCGGAAGCCGATCTTGAAATAAGAGGCCCGGGCGAATTTTTCGGCACAAAACAGCACGGCCTTCCTGAATTAAAGATTGCCAGTATAGTCAGGGACAAGGATTTGCTGGAGCTTGCCAAGCAAGAAGCATTTGATTTGATTAAAAGAGACAGGTTTTTAAGACTGCCTGAAAACAGATTGATACGGGATAACCTTCTTTCTAAATTCAGCAAAGAGAGTCTGGCATTAGCTTCCGTAGGATAATATGAAAATAATAGCGGGCGAACATAAGGGCAGGATTATAGATATGCCTGATGGGATAAGACCTACATCAGACAAAGTCAGAGAAGCTTTGTTTGAGATATTAAAAAGCCGCATAGAAGGCGCAAGATTTCTGGATTTATATTGCGGAAGCGGGGCGATAGGCATAGAGGCATTGTCGCGCGGCGCAGAAAAAGCAGTATTTATTGATAATAGTCGTAACTGTGTTTCTGTTTTAAAAAGAAACCTGGATAAGACTGGAATTTCGCAAAGCTCATATGATATATATAATAAAGATTGTATAAATGGGGTAGGTATGCTTAAAAAGTCAGTTAGTTCTTTTGATATTGTATTTCTTGACCCTCCTTACTATATGGACCTGGCTAAAAATACCTTGATAGGCTTGTCCAGTTGTGATATACTAACGCCCAATTCCGTGGTTATAGCGGAGATATTTAAAAAAGAAGATCTCCCTGAAAAATTAGGAGTTTTCAGGAAAACACGGTCTTACAAATACGGCGATACGCTATTGGAGTTTTTTGAAAAATGAAAAATATAGCTATATATCCGGGCAGTTTCGACCCAATTACGTATGGGCATTTGGACATAATAAAAAGAGCGGTCAAGATATTCGATAAGGTTATTGTGGCAGTGGCGCATAATAGCGAAAAAGACCCTCTTTTTGATGTCTCTGAAAGAGTTGCTCTCTTGAAAAAAGCCACTAGAAATATTAAAGGCGTAGAGGTAGATGATTTCCACGGGCTTGTGGTGGATTACGTGAAGGGCAAAAAGGCAAGGGTTGTTATAAGAGGCCTCAGGATGATTTCAGATTTTGAATTTGAGTTTCAGATGGCGCTTACGAATAGGAAGCTTTCCGAAGATGTTGAAACAATATTTATGATGCCGTCAGAGTCTTATTCTTATCTTTCGTCAAAATTAATAAAAGAGGCCGCAGGTTTAGGCGCGGATCTAAAAGGATTCGTGCCGGGGTTTGTTGAAAAAGCAATCAAATCAAAATTAAGGTAGTGTTATGGAATTTTTGGAAAAGATATATGAACGCAGCCGAAAGACAAAGAAGAAGATTCTGCTATCGGAGGCATCTGACGAAAGGGTCCTCAAGGCTATAGAAGGCATTTTGAGATCAGGGATTTCGATGCCTGTACTGATAGGCGACTCTAAAGAGGCAGATAGGGTGGCTAAGAAGGAAGGGATAGATTTAAAAGGGCTGGAGATAATAGACAATAAAAAATCAAAAGGCCTTGATAAATATGTAGCGCTTTATTGCGAGAAACGCAAGAACAAAAAAGTAAGCCAGGAAGATGCGTTAAAAATAATAACCAGGAACCCGGTTTTCTACGCGGCGCTGATGGTTGCTGCCGGGGATGCGGACGGTTTTGTGGCAGGCGCTTCTACAACTACCCGAGATGTTGCTAAGGCGGCTATCTATTGCATAGGTCCGGCAGAGAGCATAAAAACGGTTTCTAGCTCGACACTTTTAATATTGGATGATAAGACTCTTGGTTCTAACGGCGTATTCATATATGCGGATGCAGGCATTGTGCCTGATCCGACCGCGGAACAATTGGCAGATATTGCGATATCGAGCGCGAGGATGGCAAAGATACTATTGGATGACCAGCCAAAGATTGCAATGTTGAGTTATTCAACCAAAGGCAGCGGCGGCTCTGACAAGAGCATACAAAAGGTTCGGGAAGCCACTAGGCTCGTAATGCAAAGAGAGCCGAATTTGCTTATAGACGGGGAAATACAGGTTGATTGCGCAGTGGTGCCGGAAGTAGCTCAGAGAAAAGATCCTGATTCTAGGATTAAGGGCAGGGCAAATATTTTTATATTTCCAAATCTGGACGCCGGAAATATTTCGTATAAATTAACGCAGCGTCTTGCGAAGGCGCGCGCCATCGGGCCGCTCTTTCAGGGCCTTCAAAAACCAGCCAGCGACTTATCGCGCGGCTGCGATTCCCAGGATATTATAGATGCGGTTGCTATAACAGCTGTAAGGGCGCAGGGCGGGTTATTGATTTAAAAAATTACAAAAATGTTAATCCTTGTTTTAAATAGCGGAAGTTCTTCTATAAAGTATAAGTTTTTTGATATGCGGGAAGATTCCGAAAAGCTTTTGGATAAAGGCCTCGCAGAGAGGATAGGTGATAAAATACCGAGCCATAAAGAGGCCGTTAATTTTATATTAAATAAAGCAGGGTCTAAGATAGATGCTGTGGGTCATAGAGTTGTACATGGAGGCGACAGATTCAGTAAGTCCGTTTTAATAGACGATAATGTTATAAAGGCGATAGAGGATTTTATTGAGCTGGCGCCGCTCCATAATCCGCCGAGTTTAGTGACGATAAATGAATCAAGGAAAATACTCTCAGGCATCCCCCACGTGGCTGTGTTTGATACAGCTTTTTATTATGACATGCCTGAATACGCGTATTTTTATGCGATCCCGTATAAATTTTATGAAAAATATAAAATTCGCAAGTATGGTTTTCACGGGACAAGCCATAGATATGTGTCTGAACAGGCAACCCGCCTGCTAAATAGGCCTTTGAACGAATTAAGGCTTATCACGTGCCATCTCGGGAATGGCTGCAGCATAACTGCCGTAAAAAACGGCAGAGCAATTGATACGAGCATGGGCTTTACTCCCCTGGAAGGCCTTGTGATGGGTACGCGTTCAGGCGATTTGGACCCAGCTATCATACCTTACATAATGGAGAAAGAAAGCATAAACGTAAATGCAGTCGTGGATATGCTCAATAAAAAAAGCGGACTTTTAGGTGTTTCCGGATTAACCAATGATATGCGCGAATTGATGCAAGAGAGAAGTAAGAATAAAAGAGTAAAACTGGCATTGGATATTTTTATTTACAGGATAAAAAAATATATAGGGGCTTATGCGGGTGTGATGTCAGGCTGCGATGCAATTATTTTTACGGGCGGCATAGGAGAGAATAACCCGGGTCTTATTGATGAAATTTGCAAAGGCGTAATTTCGAAGGACACAAAGACGCTGGTGATCCCTACGGACGAAGAGCTGATGATAGCCCGCGACACTTATCGTATCGCTGTACAGATGTAATGTTACAAAACAAGTCATGCTTTTTTGTAACATTAGAATGAGTTTATGAAGATATATGTTGATAAAATACCGAATGGCGGGCTCGAGTTAAACGAAAAGATTGAGCCGGGCCTGCTTTCACTGGATGAGCATACAGTTGTAAATTTTATTAAGCCTATAGATGTAAAAGCAAATGTCATGAAAACAGGCGCCGAGATCTTTGTGGATGTTTTATTGGAAGCACCCGTGGAATATACGTGCGTGAAATGCCTCAGTAAATTTGAGTATATTTTCAGAAAAAAATTTGATATAGTGCGGGAAATCAGGCCAGCGGAAATAGTGGAACTGGATGATGAGATAAGGCAGGAGATAATAGTGGATTATCCCATGAAGGTTATTTGCAAGGCCGAATGTAAAGGGCTGTGTCCTAATTGCGGCCAAAATCTGAACATAGGAGAGTGTGATTGTAAATCCGAACGACCGTAGAGGCAATTCATAAAATTGGGAGGTTTTAAATGGCTTTACCGAAAAGAAGACATTCGAGTTCAAGGCAGGGCAAAAGGAGAGGTTCTCAGAAAATTCACGTGCAGAGCATTACCGTGTGCCCTAACTGCAAATCGCCAAAACTGCCGCACCGCGTATGCAGCGTATGCGGTTATTATAAAGGCAGACAGGTGGTGCAGATAAAAGAAAAGACAAAAAAAGAAAAGAAGTAGTTAAAGGAAAGATATGATAAAGATTGCATTGGATGCAATGGGTTCTGACAATGCCCCATTTACAGACGTAGAAGGAGCTGTTTTAGCGGCCCGTGAATTTGATTATAAGATTATACTGGTGGGCAATGAAGGTTTGATAAAAAAAGAACTAGAGAAATACAAACCCATTCCTTCCAATATATCAATACATCATGCTTCCGAAGTCATTGGCATGCATGAGCAGCCTGTTTTGAGCGTAAGACGGAAAAAAGACTCGTCTATAGTTGTCCTGTCCAATCTTGCAAAAGAGAAAAAGGCAGATGCAATAGTAAGCGCTGGTAACACCGGGGCTATGGTATGCGCTGCAACGCTTAAATGCAGGCTTCTTAGTGGGATAGAAAGGGCTGGAATAGGGATTATTATGCCTACTCTTAAAGGCCCTATGGTGATGATAGACGGAGGCGCGAATATAGATGCTAAACCATCTCATCTTTTACAATATGGCATCATGGCCAGCGCTTATTCGGAATATATACTTGATAAAAAATCTCCAAGGGTCGGACTTTTAAATGTAGGCGAAGAAGAATCAAAAGGCACAGGTTCTTTAAGGGAGGCTTACGGTCTTCTTGAATCTTCAGGGCTTAATTTTATAGGTAATGTAGAAGGCAGGGATTTTTTTATTGGAGATTGCGATGTAATAGTCTGCGATGGGCTTGTGGGCAATGTAGCTTTAAAGGTTACTGAAGCAGTCGCTCATGCGTTTGGAGAAATGCTTAAGAAGGAATTGAAGAACAGTTTCTTGTCCATAGTGGGGGCCGTGCTGGCTAAAGATGCTTTCATGTCAATGAAGAAAAAAATGGATTATGCTGAGTATGGCGGGGCTCCGCTTCTCGGGGTTAACGGCGTATGCATAATAGGGCATGGTTCATCTACCCCTAAAGCAATAAAGAACGCTATTCGCGTGGCAGGAGAGGAAGTATTTAAAAACGTAAATCAGCATATTATAGAAGCTATTGCTGTCAGGAAGGAGCAATAATGGAACAGGCCGGCATACTTGGGTTAGGTTGTTATCTGCCAGCTAAGAAGCTGACGAATAAAGATCTTGAGAAGATAGTTGACACATCAGATGAATGGATAGTGACTAGAACCGGCATTAAGGAGAGAAGAATAGCCCCTAAGGAACTTGCTGCCAGCGACCTGGGCGTGGAGGCTGCGAAGGCCGCGATTAAAGACGCGGGATTAAAGCCTGAAGATATAGACATGATTATTACCGCTACGGTAACAGGGGATATGGCGTTTCCTTCAACCGCGTGCATCATACAGGATAAGATAGGCGCTGTTAACTCAGCCGCATTTGACATAAACGCGGCATGCTCAGGTTTTGTATTCGGCATAACTATTGCAAAACAATTCGTGGATTCCGGGCTTTATAAAAATGTGCTGGTCGTAGGGACGGAAAAAATGACAAGTCTTGTCGACTGGACAGACCGTTCTACGTGCGTACTGTTCGGAGACGGCGCAGGTGCGTGCGTTGTAGGAAAAAGTAAGGACAGGCGGATTATTTCTTATTTTATAGGCTGCGATGGGTCAGGCAGTAATCTTTTAAGACTTCCGGCAGGAGGTTCTAGGATTCCCGCGACAGAAGAGACCGTTAAAAATAAACTCCATTTTTTGAAAATGGAGGGTAATGAGGTATTCAAGCTTGCGGTAAAGGTAATGGCAGATGCTGCGAATAAGGCAATTACAAAAGCAGGACTTTTATGCAGCGAAATAGATTTATTGATACCGCATCAGGCAAATATAAGGATATTGATGGCAGTCGCAAAAAAGATGGGCTTGCCGGAGGAAAAGATTTTTCTTAATATAGAAAAGTACGGCAACATGTCATCGGCTTCAACAGCGGTCGCGCTGGCAGAGGCGGATAAAGAACATAGGATTAAAAAAGGCGATAACGTCGCGCTTGTTGCTTTTGGCGCAGGGCTTACTTACGGAGCAGTGGTCATAAAATGGTAGATAATGTTTGTTATATTTTCCCTGGGCAAGGTTCGCAATATGTCGGCATGGGAAAAGATCTTTACGATAATTCTCCGGAAGCAAAAGCTATATTTAATCAGGCAGAAAATATTTTGCCGGACTTGAATTTGAAAAGACTCTGTTTTGAAGGCCCGATTGAAGAATTGACGCAGACGGCGAACAGCCAGGCAGCTATTTTGACTACCAGTATTGCTGCTTTGCGGGCTTTGGGCCTTAGGTTTAAGCCGATCTGTTGCGCAGGATTGAGTTTGGGCGAATACAGCGCGTTAGTTGCTTGCGGCGCATTGGAATTTCGAGATGCCGTAAAGCTTGTGAGACGAAGAGGCGAGTTAATGGAGCAGGCAGCTAAGAATAATCCCGGCACCATGGCATCCGTACTTGGAATGTCGGTTAAAGATATAAAAGAAGTTTGCAGAGATTCCGGAGCCGAGATAGCTAATCTTAACTCGCCGGGTCAGATAGTAATATCAGGAAGAAAAGAAGATGTTCAAAAGGCCATGGCCTTGGCTGGCGAGAAGGGCGCAAAAAAAACCATTCTTTTAAATGTGAGCGGGCCTTTTCATTCTTCATTTATGAAAGAGGCGGCAGAGGAGTTTAAAGAAGAGCTAGATACGACAAAATTTTCCGATCCCAAAGTTCCTATTATAAGCAACGTAACAGCTGATTATGTAAAAGGCGCAGAAGAGATAAAAGAAAATCTCGTGAAACAATTATACAGCCCAGTAAGATGGGAAGAATCTATAGTAAAAATCAGCCGTGAGGCTTGTTCTATATTTTTTGAGATAGGGCCGGGTAAGGTGCTTAAAGGGTTATTGCGTAGAATAAATCCAGACTTGGCAGTTTATAATATAGAAACATCGGAAGATATAAATAAAGTCTCTCGTCCCGAGCCGTCAGCAAGTAAAAAATGATACGGCGAGGGGCTCGGGATAATTTTTCTATCGAAAAATCGGAGGATATTATGTGTGAATTGGTTTTAGAAGGCAAACTTGCCCTTATAACAGGAGGGGCAAGGGGTATTGGCAGGGAAATAGCGATGTTTTTTGCAAACGAGGGAGCCAATATTGCCATATGCGACGTAAATCTGGAAGATGCTCAAAAAACAGCCAAAGAGATTGAGGATTTAGGCAGGCAGAGCCTTGCTTTTAAGGCAGATGTCACCAGCTCTAGCCAGGTGCAGGATATGGCGGATAAAATTCTTGACAAATTTAATAAAATAGATATACTTATTAACAACGCTGGCATAACAAAAGACAATCTTCTGTTGAGAATGTCAGAAGAAGAGTGGGATAAGGTAATAGCGGTGAACCTTAAAGGCACTTTTGTATGCACTAAGATAGTTTCAAAAGTTATGCTCAAACAGCGTTCCGGCAAGATAGTTAATCTTGCGTCGATCATTGGAATAATGGGCAACGCTGGCCAGGCAAATTATGCGGCTTCAAAGGCAGGCATTATAGGTTTTACAAAAAGCGTGGCGAAAGAGCTAGCTTCGCGTAATATATGCGTAAACGCAATAGCCCCGGGCTTTATAAGGACAGATATGACAGCTAAATTGCCTGAGGAAGTCCAGAAGAGAATGTTTTCCATGATACCTCTCGCAAGGTTTGGCGAAGCAAAGGATGTGGCGGATTTAGCTTTATTTCTTTCGAGCGAAAGCTCTTCATATATAACAGGCCAGGTGATACAGATTGATGGTGGAATGTTAATGTAGTTTAAGATTAAAGGTTAAAAGTTATAAGGAGGAACGTATATGGCAGTTGCTGAAAAAGTAAAATCAATAATAGCAGAACAGCTTGGCGTAAAACCAGAGGAAGTGACTCCAGAAGCATCTTTTATAGACGATCTTGGCGCGGATTCTCTTGATACAGTAGAGCTTGTAATGGCTCTTGAAGAAGAATTCGGCGTAGAGATCCCTGATGAAGACGCAGAAAAGATCACCACTGTAGGCGACGCTGTTAAGTATATAGAAGAAAAAGGAACCAAAAAGTAATATTTAAATACGCGGGGGTTAGAAGAGAGATATTAAATTGATTTTATGCCTCTTCTGACCCCTTATATATTTTTAAGGGAATTTTTATGAAACGCAGAGTTGTTGTCACTGGATTGGGTATAATTTCTCCTATAGGATGCGCTAAGGATATTTTCTGGGAGAATCTTATAAAAGGAAAAAGCGGTATCGGGCCTTTGACTCATTTCGACGCCAATAAATATGATTCCCGCATAGCAGGAGAGGTTAAGGATTTTTCGCCTCATCCTTTTATTCCTTCTAAAGATGCCAGGCGCATGGAAAGATTTGTGCAGTTTGGCGTAACTGCCGCGAAGAACGCCATTGACGATTCAGGGCTTGACGTGTTAAAGGAAGACCCGTACAGGATAGGCGTTTTGGTTGGTTCAGGCATAGGAAGCCTCAGGATAATAGAGGAACAGCATAAAGTGATCCTTGAAAAAGGGCCGTCCCGCGTAACGCCTTTTCTTATCCCGATGCTTATTGTAAATATGGCTGCAGGCCATATATCCATTATGCTTAAAGTCAAAGGCCCTAATCTCTGCACCACAACAGCGTGCGCGTCTGGTGCGCACGCAATAGGCGAGGCAATGAGGATTATTCAATACGGAGATGCGGATGCCATGATAGCGGGTGGAACTGAAAGCTGTATTAGTAGCCTTGGCATCGGAGGTTTTTGCGCATTAAAAGCGCTTTCTACCAGAAATAATGAGCCGGAAAGGGCTTCAAGGCCTTTTGATAAAGAACGGGACGGTTTTGTAATGGCAGAAGGATGCGGCATTGTAATTTTAGAAGAGTTGGAACACGCAAAGAAAAGAAACGCCAGGATATACGGCGAGATAGTTGGTTATGGCATGACAGGGGACGCGTATCACTTGACAGCTCCGGATCCCGAAGGAGAGGGAGCTGCCAGATGCATGGCAAATGCGCTGAAAGACGCTAACCTGAAACCCGAAGGCGTTTCCTATATAAATGCTCACGGAACTTCTACTTCTTTAAACGATAAAATAGAGACCCTTGCGATCAAAAAGGTATTTGGGAATTTTGCGAAAAAAGTTCCTGTTTCATCTACGAAGTCAATGCTGGGCCATCAATTAGGCGCAGCAGGCGGAGTAGAATTCGTAATCTGCTGCCTCGCAATAGAAAGAGGAATTATTCCTCCCACAATAAACTACGAAAACCCGGATCCGGATTGTGACCTTGACTATGTGCCTAATAAAGCGCGCCAGGCAAAAGTCGCTTCCTGCTTGTCAAATTCTCTCGGCTTCGGCGGACACAACGCCACACTCTGCGTAAAAAAGATATAATCACTCCTCAGGCATTATAATATGCCTTGTTTTCAGTTGATTTAATCGTTTAGGGCACTATACTGGATTAATGCCTTCCTCAGAATTGGGGCCTTCTCTTAATCTAAGGAATCTCAAGATAAATTCCGATATTTTTGAAAAAGTTCCAGCCAGATTCGCACGCCATTATAAAATCATGCCTATAAAAATTGAAGAAGATACGCTTACCGTAGCGATCGAAAATCCTCAGGATGTAAACATCCTTGATGATATCAGTTTATTTTTAGGATTAAAAATAATACCTGTGTTCGCAGATTATTCTGATATATCAGAAGCTATTAAAAAACACTATGGCCTGGGCGCTGAAACAATAGATGAGATAATAAGCGCGGGCGATATAGATAAGAATTTATTTACGCAGAAGCTCGAAACGGAAAATATAGATGATATGGCTCAGGACGCATCTATAATTAAATTTGTGAATCAGATGCTCGTACAGGCTGTAAAAGATAACGCCACAGACATACACATAGAGCCTCACAGGGATGAACTTGGGATCAGATACAGAATAGACGGTATATTGTACGATGTACCCATACCTCAGGATATAGCATATTTTAAATCAGCCATTGTCTCCAGGATAAAGATTATGGCCAATCTTGATATCGCAGAGCGCCGCCTTCCTCAGGACGGCAGAATAAATATTAAAATAGCTGGTCAGGCAATGGATCTGAGGGTATCTGTATTGCCTACGCAATTCGGAGAGAGTTTAGATATTAGAATTCTTATTAATTCTATGCTCTACAGCCTCCATGGCTTGGGGCTATCGCTTAGCAATCTGGAAATACTTGAAAAGCTTATAAAAAGGCCGCACGGTATCATTTTTGTGACAGGGCCTACTGGAAGCGGCAAGACTACCACGCTCTATGCCTGTTTATCCAGAATAAACAATAAAGATAGAAAAATTATTACCATAGAAGATCCCATAGAATACCAATTGAAAGGCATTACACAGATACAGGTTAATCCAAAAATAGGATTAAATTTTGCGGCAGGATTAAGGTCTATGTTAAGACATGATCCTGATATTATGATGGTAGGAGAGGTAAGGGATTTTGATACGCTGGAGATAGCTATAAGGGTTGCATTAACAGGCCACCTAGTTTTTAGCACGCTTCATACAAATGATGCAGCAGGAGGCATAACCAGGCTTTTGGATATGGGCATCGAGCCGTATCTATGCGCAAGTTCAGTGGAATGTTTTATCGCTCAGAGGCTCGTAAGGGTTATTTGCCCTGATTGCAAAACCAGGATAGAACCGAATAGAGAAATTTTAAAAGAATTTGACATTGAGGATATGAATAATGCAAAGATCTATGAAGGGAACGGCTGTGAATCCTGCAAGTTCACAGGATATAAAGGCAGGACTGCGATATATGAGTTTTTGGTTATGAATAACCAGATACGAGACATGGTTCTTAAGAAAGCGCCTTCAGGCCAGATAAAGAAAAAAGCCCTCCGATTAGGAATGCATACGCTGCACATGGATGGCTGGAAAAAAATAACGGAAGGCCTAACAACTATTAGCGAAGTTATGCGAATTACGCAAGAAGATTAACGTGTTGTTTATAATATAAAAATATGCGGATGTTTGCAGGGAATAAATTGAAAGAAAGCAAAGAAGTTTTAATTATACCCAGATATTTGGCTGCTTTAAGATTCATAGAGTTGCCTTCTCTTGATGCATCTGAGATTAAGAGTATGGCAGAATTTCAGGCCATCAAAGAATGGCCTTATGCAAGAGAAGAGATTGTAGCGGGTTTTAGAAATATAGGATCCTATAAAAAAGGACACTCTTGTATAATGCTGGCTATTATAAAAAGACAGCAGATAGAAGAGATGATTGCGCGGAGAAAGGCAAGACCTGATAGCATAAGGCTGGAGACAGAATTATTATATTTACATCTTTTAAAGAAGGGCATAGCTAGACGCAGTAAAGTAAGTTTGATTATAAATATTCAAAAAGATTATTCAGAAATTATGATAATAGATGGCATGAGGCCTGTTTTTTCCAGGGGGTTGAGCGGCCAGAAAACGTTATCGGAAGAGGTAAATAAATCAGTAATTTCATATAAAGCAGATAGAAATAATAAAGAAGTGGAAGATGCGGTTATTATGCATAGCCTGAGCCTAAATACGGAAAATATAAAGGCTTGCTTAGAGGCGCTTTTTCAAATCCCGATAAATTTTTATGAAGATAAATTGGATTTGAACATCCTTGAACTGCCTCTTGAAATAGACCTTTTACCAAAGGAATATATTGATGAGAGATTTAACAAGGAAAATACAAAGCAGGTTTTTCTGACATATTTTCTTTTATTTATAGTCATATTTATGCTGGCGTCTTTTTTTATTTTTAAAATCCAGGAAAAAAATAAGACAATCCTTGTATTTTCCGAAAAGACGGAAAAAATGCAGGAAGAGGTAGATCAGCTAAACACTTTTCTTAAAAAGACAAAGCTTTTGAAATACCGGGAGGGAGAGGGTAAACGCGTCATAGATATTTTAAAAGAATGCTGTGAACTTGTGCCGCAGGAGATATTTCTTGCAGGACTGGACTATGACGAAAAGGGTATTCTTTATTGCAAAGGCATGTCTAGAAATACCGGCAGTATATTTAATTTTATAAAGGTTCTTGAAAAGTCAAAATATTTCAAAAAAGTAGAAGTGAAATATGCTACGAAGAAAGAAATTGGAAATCAGGAGTTTACTGATTTCAACATAGGATGTTTTACATATTGATATGATTTCCATGAGCTTTTCAAAAAGAGAAAGATATATTTTCATAATAACAATAATTTTTATTGCCATGGCATTGGTATACAATTTTATATTTGAACCAGGCCTTAAGAAATGGCAGATCTTAAATGACGAGATAACAGCTAAAAAGGCAAGGATGTGCAAAGATATCAGATTGATGAAGGAAAGGGATTCTATTATTCAGGAACACAATAGATATGCAAAATCTGCTAAAAATATATCAATAATTTTAAGCGATATAGAGAATCAGGCGGATTTTTTTGGTATAAAAACCAGTAATATAAAGCCTGGCCAGGCAATTGAAATGGTGTTTTATAAGGAATATAACATAGAGCTTCAGATAGAAGGGCAGATGAATGGCATCATTAAATTCCTGGCAGGGCTTATAAAATTACCAACTCTAGTAGCATTGAAAAAATTTGATTTCAGGCTTATCTCGCGAAGCCCATCTGTTTTCAAAGGCACAATAATCCTTTCTAAAATCATTATATAGCTGGACTTGACTATTTTGGAACCGTATGATATACTTACTCTCTAAATAGAGAGTACACTATCACTATCTATATGGATAGCGGAAGTTAGAGTAGGTACATATGGAAAAGATATATTTAATTAAGGATTTAGCGAGAATGAGCGGGCAGACAGTTTATACGCTTAAATATTATCTTAATATTGGGCTTATTAAGGAGATTGGCAGAAGCCCTGAGACTAATTTCAGATATTTTGATGACGGCACTATTGAGAGATTGAAGAAGATACGGGAATTAAGACGGGAAAATAAATCAATAGCAGAGATAAAGGAAATTTTGGAGTTCTCGACTCGGCCTACGGCCTAGCTCGAACGCTAATTTTATGTCATATTATAATATACTTAACTTAAATAAAGAGCCGTTTTCAACAAGCCCTGACCCGTATTTTTTCTATCCGTCTATTTCACACAAGCAGGCAATACAAAGGCTTGAAATAGCAATCAGATTAAAAAGAGGCCTGAGCGTTATTTTAGGAGACGTGGGCATTGGCAAGACTACGCTCGCAAGAGCTCTTATACAAGAGCTGCATGCTAGCAGCGGAGCCATAGCCCATATGATATTGGATCCTATCTACGATTCGGAATTTCAGTTTGTGGCAACGCTTGCTAAGCTTTTCGGGATAAAAGGCTCATTTCGCTCCGCGCTAGATTATAAAGAGGCGATAGAAAGATTTTTGTTTAAAAAGTGTGTTGACGAAGACCATATAGTAGTTCTTATCATAGACGAATCGCAGAAGATGAGTTTATCTTTGCTGGAGGCTTTGCGCACGCTTTTAAATTACGAGACCAATGAGTACAAGCTTCTCCAGCTTGTTATCATGGGCCAGATGGAACTTTTGCCTAAATTACAGCGCATAAATAATTTTTCAGACAGGATTAGTTTAAAATATATACTGAATCCCCTGGATCAGAACGAGACTAGGAATATGATAGAATACAGGCTTAAACAGGCAGGCGCTATATCAGGCAAAGAGATATTTACAGAAAAGGCGATGCTGGCGATATATCAATATACGCAGGGCTATCCGCGCAAAATTGCAACCCTATGCCACAATCTGCTGGAAGAACTTGTAATGAGAGATAGAAGGATTATTGAAGAGGATATGACAAACGAAGTGATAGAAAAAGATAGAAAGGTGGTTTTAGTCTCATGACAGACTCTACTCCGGAAGAAAAACTTTTAAACCTTATAAGAAAAGACCAGTCAAAGGCAAGGATAGGCAAGGATTTGAAAATATTTACGAATGTGAATATAGTATTGATCGGACTTATAGGGGTAGTGGCGATTGTTTTCCTGGCAGATGCATTTATTTTTAAAAAGAAACCTCCAGAAGAACTTGCCGCTGACCTAGAAGCTAGAATACCTAAAACGCAGCCAGCAATAATAGAGAAAATAGAAGAAGATAATGCGATAGACCAATCTAAGCCGGACAAAGATATGAATATAAAAAAGGTTTCCAAGGAAGAGATTATGGGAAATTTTAATTTATTAGGCATCATTAGAGGCGACAATGACCAGGCAATCATAGAGGATAAAGTTCTAAATAAAACATTTTTTCTTTATAAAGGAGATTCGCTCGGAGAATTAAAGGTATATGATATAAAGGATAGCGCGGTGATTCTGGAATATAAAGGAGAAAAGGTAGAATTAAAGATATAGGTTCTAAACTATTTGCGGTTTTAACGGAGATAAAATTTATGAAAAAAATTATTATCAGCATATCGTTAATTCTAATATTTTCAAGCCTGGTTTCTGGAGCGCAGCAGGATGATTCGGATTTAATATCTCTGGATCTTAAAGGTATGGATATAAGGGACGTGCTGAAGATTTTATCGCAGAAGAGCGGGCTTAACATAGTGGCTGACAGTGAGGTCAGCGGCACAGTCACGCTTTATTTAAAGGACGTGAGCGCTATGGATGCTATAGGCATAATAGCTTCAACTAATAATCTTGCTTATGAACAGACGGGCGGCCTTATCAGAATCATGAATCAAAAGGATTATGAAAACTCGCATGGAAGAAGTTTTGAAGACAAGACGAGGCAAGAGGTGGTTAAACTAAATTATGCCAGCGCGATAGAGCTGGGAAAAGCGCTGGAGCAAATGAAATCAGGCATGGGCAAGATTATATGCGAAGATGTTTCAAATACCATTGTCATAATAGATACGCCGGAAAACATTAGAAAAATGAAAGAGGTTATCTCCGGCATGGACGTGCCTCTTGTTACAGAGGTTTTTCCTCTTGATTACGCAAAGGCAGAATCGCTTAAGGACAAGATAAGCGAGATGTTATCTAAGGATGCGGGAAGCGTAAAGTTTGACGAGAAAACAAACAAGCTTGTAGTCAGAGATACTCAGCAAAAAGTGGAAGATGTCCGCAAGGTGATAAACGCTTTTGATGAAAAAACAAGGCAGGTTCTCATAGATGCCAATATTGTCCAGGTCACCCTTTCGGATAAATACAGTTATGGGATAGATTGGGCGGATATTGCGAAAATGGGCGACATAAAACTTACAGGCGATATAAATCTCAGCACCGGCTTGTCAAACGTAACGCCGAGCACTCTCAGCATAGCTACTACGGGCGGAAATCATGCTGCGATAATCAGCTTGCTGAAAACATATGGAGAAACTAATGTTTTATCAAGGCCCAGAATCACAGTTATGGACAGACAGGAAGCAAAGATCCTGGTGGGCGCGAAAGAGGTTTATGTCACGAGCGACGTCACGACTACAAGCGGAGGCACATATCATACTACGGATCACGTTCAGTTTGTAGACGTGGGCGTAAGGCTTGCGGTGACACCGGAGATTAACAGGGCGGGTTTTGTCACATTAAAGATAAAGCCGGAGGTTAGCAATGCGGATGCCACAAAAACAGTCGAATTAAAAAATCCGGACGGTTCTACCAGGACTATCGTGCCTTATGTGACCACTTCTGAAGCAGATACGTCTGTGGTTATAAAAGACGGGACAACCATAATAATAGGCGGATTAATGAAAGATACCATTGTAGATCACAGAGAAAGAGTACCTTTTATAGGGGACATGCCTTTGATAGGGAAGCTTTTTTCCGCCAAGGGTAAGAGCAAGGAAAAGACAGAGCTGGTTATATTCCTTACTCCGCATATTGTTGACGGAGAGAAGACTACGGAGGAGGCGAAGAAATACATGGCTGACTGGGCAAAGAAGTCGGAGGAGGCAAACATAGAAGACCCAGATGAACCTGAGATTAAGCTGCCCGAGATAGCGTCTGAGAAAAAAGAGCATGCCCTGGAAAAGCCCAATAGCGTAACTAATAAAACCGAGCAGCCAAGGCGAAAATGGACGCCTATTTTGGGGACAGCTAGCCGTGAAATTAAAAATACGCAAAACCCTGTTTTAACAGCAGGGCCTTCATCTTCAGATTCCGATAAAACGCCTTACGAAGAATATTATTTTACGCTAAGGCAGGAAATTAATAATTTAGCAAAGCAGGATAAAGATGCTGCTGGGATAGAGGGAGATGTCCAGCTGCAGTTTACGCTGGATAAAGAGGGGTTTTTAATAAAAGGCCCTATAGTGCTTAATAACCCGGATCTCAGTCTTGTGAGAAGCGCTGTAAAAATAGTAAAAAAAGCAGCACCTTTCCACAAATTTCCGAAGGTATTAAAGAAAAATCAGGCAGATTTTAACGTAGTTATAAGGTATGAATAATTATCTTGACGTAACAGGGATAATAATATAATCTATCTAACATGTTTAAATATTTTAAAATAATATTAATAATACTATTTATACCCGCTATAAATTCAACCAGGCCTGTTCTCGCCGATTCTGTGGGGACAATTGAAGACAATAAAACTTCATGGTATGCGGTCATAAAGACTGAGAATAAAGGCAAAAAGCTTTATGTAAAAGGAGATATCTTTTATTCTGATGAAAATCCAGCGAAGGGGCTCAGGATATTGGATATAGAAAAGGACGCTATTGTGCTGGAAGACGTGATCTCAAAGGATGGCGTTGTAGTAAAGCCCGGGGAACTGATTCCGATAGAAGGGGCCGGAATGATTTTTGAAAAAACCGTTGAATCCAGCGTGCTGGAGTATAATTATAACAAGACGTCTAAAAAGTTTACAAAAAATCAGTTAGAGGATTTTACGATAAAAAGCCTTGAGAAAAAAAAGATTGTGCTTGAGAAGGATTATAACAAGACGTCTCAGGCAGCGCAGCTTTCAGGCAGGGAAAAAGAGATTTTTAGCAGCCCAAGAGATCGAGATACCGATAAAAAAATTATACTGGCGGAACTTTTTAATCAGATAGAGTCAAAGAAGATAGGGGACGGCGTATGGACGCTTAATAGAGACAGCGCTGAATCCTCAATTAACAATGCAGGCGCCGCGCTTATTTCCGCGATAAAAAGGGTAGAGCCTGGATACAGATTCGGAGAAGGACCGAGCTTGAAATTTAACACTGACCTTGGCGCGGTAGTGGTGAATAAAGATGGATTTCTTATTCAGAATATAGCTGTTGCAAAACTTACAGAGAATTTTGGCATAAGACAAGGGGATATGATTAAAAGTATAAATGGGCATTCCTTAAACAGCCTTTTTGGGATATACAGAGTATATGAAAACATCGCGTCAAATAAAAGTACCAAACTTTTAAGCATTGATATTGTAAGGGATGGAAAACAAAAAACACTGGTATATAAGATAAAATAAGGAACGGTCGCGACAATTCCCTGCGAACAAAGATCAAGAAAGAGAGGAGTAAAAGATGGATTATTTATTGACTGAGGAACAGGTGATGATACGGGATATTGCAAGGCAGATTGCGCAGGAAAAGATAAAGCCTGTAGCTGCCAAATATGACGCAGAGGGTATATTCCCGTGGGATATAGTAAAGATACTGGCAGCGAGCGATCTGTGCGGAATATATATTGAGGAAAAATACGGCGGCACAGGCGGAGGCGCGATGGAGCTTGTGCTCGCAACTGAAGAATTGTCAAAGGCGTGCGGCGGCATATCTCTTGCCTTTGCAGCAACAGCGCTCGGCACCTTTCCCATAATTTTATTCGGCACGGATGAGCAGAAACAAAAATATCTGCCTGATATAGCTAAGGGGAAAAAATTAGCCGCGTTTGGTTTAACTGAAGCAGGCGCAGGCAGCGATGCAGGCGCGATTGCCACAACCGCTGAGAAAAAAGGCGATTACTATGTTTTGAACGGCACGAAGCAGTGGATTACAAACGGCGGCGAGGCAGAGGTTTATACAGTGGTCGCATCTACGAACAGGTCCAAGGGCGCTCGCGGAGCAGCTGCATTTATTGTTGAAAAAGGCACGAAGGGTTTTGAGTTCGGAAAAAAAGAAGACAAGATGGGCATACGCGCTTCTGCAACCAGGGAGCTGGTGTTTACAGATTGCAAGATTCCGAAAGAGAATCTTCTGGGCAAGGAAGGCATGGGTTTTATCGTGGCAATGAAAACATTTGATCAGTCAAGGCCCGGAGTGGCTGCTCAGGCAGTCGGCATTGCGCAGGGCGCATTAGACCTGACAGTTGAATACATGAAAGAGAGGAAGCAGTTTGGAAAGAGTATCTCCAGCTTTCAGGGCCTGCAGTTTATGCTGGCTGACATGGCTACTCAGATTGAGGCATCCAGGGCTTTAATATATGCATGCGCCAGGATGATTGACAGCGGGAATTCAAAGGTCGGGAAGGATTCTGCAATGGCGAAACTTTTTGCTTCTGACATGGCAATGAGGGTGACCACAGACTGCGTCCAGTTATTCGGCGGATATGGTTATATGAGGGATTACCCTATTGAGAAATATATGCGCGACGCGAAGATAACTCAGATATATGAAGGCACGAATCAGATACAGCGCGGGATAATAGCGAATCATTTAATAAAGGAAACAGCTGCAAAATGAATGAATAGCTACCCTCTGAATTTTGCAAATTGCAAAAGCAATCTGCAAAATTGGCTAAGGAATTAAAATATTATATGAATATCATCGTATGTATAAAACAGGTTCCGGATACGACAAACGTCAGGATAGATCCTGAAACAAATACCCTGGTGCGTTCAGGCGTCCAGAGTATTGTAAATCCTTTTGACATGTATGCCATTGAAGAGGCTGTCAGGCTTAAAGAAAAATTTGGAGGCCTGGTAACTGTAATTACAATGGGGCCTATTCAGGCAGAAGAGGCGCTTCGCGAAGCAATATCTTTGGGCGCTGATGAAGCAGTTCTTGTGTCCGATAGGGCGTTCGCAGGAAGCGACACCTGGGCCACAAGCTATACGCTTTCAAAGGCTGTCCAGAAAATAGGGAAATTTGACCTTGTGATTTGCGGCAAACAGGCAATAGACGGAGATACTGCCCAGGTTGGGCCTGGGGTCGCTGCGTTTTTGGATATACCACAGATAACTTTTGTTAAGAAAATAGAAGAGATCAAAGATTCTTTTATACGCGCAGAAAGGATGACGGAAGAAGGATATGATATTATTGAATCGCCTCTACCGTGCCTTATCACAGTGGTTAAGGAAATAAACGAGCCAAGGCTTCCTTCCCTCAAAGGCAAAATGAGGGCAAAGAAAATAGAGATTAAAAAACTTGAGGCAAAAGACCTGGATGCTGATCCTGATTCGCTCGGGCTTAAAGGGTCCCCCACAAAGGTAGTGAAAATATTCACGCCTCCTCCGAGAAAAGGCGGCCAGATGCTGGAGGGCGAAGCAAAAGATATTAGTGAAAGATTAGTGGATTTATTAAAAGGCGATCTATGTCTATAAGAGTAATAAACGAAAAATGCGTCGGGTGCAAGTTATGCGTTAAGGCCTGCCCTTTTACGGCAATAGAGATCGTTAATAAAAAGGCTGTTATAAATTTAGACAAGTGCACATTGTGCGGGGCGTGTATTGAGCCCTGCAAATTTGACGCGATTGTGCTTACAAAGATCAGCCCTACAGACATACAGTTTCCAAAAAAGTTTGACGAATACAAAGATGTCTGGGTATTCTGCGAGCAGAAAAAAGGGGTTGTCCAGAGCGTTGCGTATGAACTTCTGGGCAAAGGCCGGGAACTGGCAGATACGCTTGGCGTAGATTTATGCGGGGTTTTACTGGGCGAAAACATAAGGGAAGAAGCCCAGAAGATAATCCACAGAGGGGTTAATAAAGTTTACCTTGTGGATTCTAGCGCCCTGAAATATTATCAGGACGAGCCTTATTCAAAGGTATTGATCAAGCTTATAAATGAATACAAGCCTGAGATAGTGCTTTGCGGGGCAACTTCTATGGGAAGGTCTTTAATAGCCAGGGTTGCGATAGGCATTCACGCAGGTCTTACAGCAGACTGCACAGGCCTTGATATAGATAAAAAAGAAAGGCTTTTATTGCAGACGCGGCCTGCGTTCGGCGGCAATATCATGGCTACTATTATCTGCCCTAATCACAGGCCCCAGATGTCAACTGTAAGGCATAAGGTAATGAAAGAGGCCCAGGAAAACAAGCATCATAAAGGAAAGATAATCGAAAAAAGCTATGACAGCCAGACCTATTCTTCAAGGACTAAGTTTCTGGATATTGTTGAAGAAATTGAAGAAACAGTTAATCTGACAGAGGCAAATGTAATTGTCTCAGGCGGAAGAGGTATGCAGTCTCCTGAAAATTTCAAACTATTGGAAGACCTTGCAAAGGCGCTTGGCGGAGCAGTGGGCGCGTCACGAGCCGCGGTTGATAGCGGATGGAAAACCTATTCTCATCAGGTTGGCCAGACAGGGAAAACAGTCTGCCCTAAGATTTATATAGCATGCGGTATCTCAGGCCAGATTCAGCATCTTGTGGGAATGCAGTCTTCAGAGATAATCGTAGCGATAAATAAAGATCCTCACGCGCCTATATTCAGCGTAGCTACATACGGAATAGTCGGGAATTTGTTTGAAGTATTGCCGGAATTGACAAAAAGGTTTAAATAGGTATTAAAAAAATAATTTATGTATTTCAAATCTATAGAATTATTCGGATTCAAATCGTTTGCCGATAAGACAAGGCTTGATTTTGAGCCCGGCATCACTGCTATCGTAGGCCCCAATGGCTGCGGCAAGTCTAATATTGCTGATTCTATAAAATGGGTACTCGGCGAACAATCCGCAAAGGTTCTTCGCGGCGGTAAGATGGAAGATGTTATTTTTAACGGTACCGACGGTAAAGAACCTGTAAGTTTCGCCGAGGTCTCTCTTACGCTTTCCAACCAAGATAGAATACTTCCGATAGAATACGACGAGGTTACGGTTACGAGGAGGCTCTACCGCTCAGGAGAGAGCGAATATCTTTTAAATAAAACGCCGGTCCGGCTTAAAGATATTAATGAACTTTTTATGGGCACGGGTATAGGCACAAGCGCTTATTCTCTTATTGAACAGGGAAAGATTGACCAGGTTCTGAGTTCAAAGCCGGAAGACAGGCGCGAGGTTTTTGAAGAGGCGAGCGGCATTACGAAATACAAGGCAAAAAAAAGAGAGGCGCTGCGAAAGCTGGAAGAGACAGAACAAAATCTTTTGAGGATAAATGACATAATAGTAGAGGTGAAACGCCAGATCAATTCCATAGAACGCCAGGCAAAAAAAGCGGAGCGCTACAAAGACCGCTATGAAGAATTGAAATCAGTTGAGTTAAAACTTTCAAGGATAGATTTCGAGATATTAAAAAGCAAGAACACAAATTCTGAAGTGAATATAAATGAGCTAAAACAGAAAGAATCAGATCTGAATTCCGAGCTGAATAAGATATCGCAGGGTTTGTCTTTATTAAATAGGGACAGGTCGCAGGTGGAAACTAAAAGATTGGACCTGAAATCCAGAATAGTAGAACTTAATTCCGAAGTCTCAAAAGCCATGGATAAGATTTCCATGAATAAAGAAAGGGTAGATGAGCTTACCAAGCGCAGGTCAGGCCTTGAATCAGAGATTAAAAAAGGCGCGGATATACTTTTATCCCAGGAAAAAGAAATAGCAAATCTCAGGGGAAAGATATCTGTCTTGGAGGCAGAAGATAATAAGAGGCTCAGCAGGGCCGTAGAAAAAGAAAAAAGATTAGAGGAGATTTTCGAGACAATAAAAATAAGCGAAACAACACTATCTACCTCAAAGGCGAATATCATGGATATTGCTTCGAGACAGGCTAAGCTGAGAAATCAGGTAGCGAAGATCTCCACTACTATTTCGACGCACGATGCGAGGCTTAAGAGGCTGGAATCGGAAAAATCAACTATCTCAGAGGAAAAAAATAGCCTACAGGTAAGGTTGAGCGAAGTCCTGGCGGAGATAACCGGTATTGAAAAAGAGGCAGTCATCCTCAAGTCAGAGAGAGACGCTATTTCCGGCTCCGTATCAGCTGTCCGTAATCAGATAGACCTGCTTGCGGAAGAGTCCAGGAAAATACAGACACTCCTGGCGTCTAATAAATCTAAACTAGAATTTCTGGAAGAGGCAAGGCTTAAATATGAAGGTTTTTCCGCTGGCGTGAAGGCGATACTAGGAAGCCAATCCAGGATAACCGGTATAAAGGATTGCCTTGCAAATCTTTTAACAGTCCGGGGAGGTTATGAGGCAGCGATAGAGGCTGCGATGTCTGAATATCTTCAGAGCATAGTGGTTGATAATATAGAATCCGTGGACGATGCTATTTTATATCTTAAAGAGCATTCATGCGGCAAGGCCTCATTTATATATCCGGGATATTTTGATTCAGCTGATATTGAGTCAGAAAATATGGCTGATATCAATGATAGCCGCATCTTGGGCAAGGCAGTTGATTTTGTAGACACCGGTGATTCTTATAAAAATATATTAAGGCATGTACTGAAAGATGTTTTTATAGTAAATGACCTTAAGGACGCGAGGGCTCTTTTGGATAGCGCCAAAACCTCCGCGAGGCGCAAGTTTATCACGCTGTCAGGCGAAGCGGTTGAGAATGGTTTCATAACAGGCGGGAGTTCTAAAAAAGAAGAGCTTGGCCTGATAAATAGGGATGCCAGGATAAACGAGATCCGCCAGGAAATCAGCGGACTGGAAGTGCGGTCAGGAAAACTTGAAGAAGAAAAGCTTAGAAAAGAAAAAGAAGAGAGCGAATTAAAAGCCAAGCTTGAATCGCTTGCAATCGTAATAAGCGAAAAAGACATCCTTCTCGCAAATATCTCCAGCAATAGGTCTAATATAGATGAAAATATAAAAAGCGTTAGAGATGAAATATCTCTAGTAGACCTTGAGATAGATGAGGTAAATTCTGAAATCCTGATTCTAAAACAAGAAGAAGAATCTTCTATGAAAACGCTGGCGCAGTTTGAAAAAGAAAGTAAGATTAATGAAGAAAGTGTGCATAATAGCGAGAGGCTTATAATGGAGTGTGCAAAAGAAAAAGAACAGCTTCTTGTGGAAATCGCAGAGGCAAGGACTGAGTTAGGGTCGCTTGAAAGCAAAAAAGAAGGGCTCGCGAGCACATTGAATATACTGGAATCATCTTTGAACGATGCCAAAAATAACGTGGAATCCAGAAAACTTGAAATAGATAGTTCCATTAGAAAAGCAGAAGAGCTGAGCGTTGAGATAAAAGAGCTCGAAAAAAATGTAACTGTCTTGTCTGATGAAGGCTCTGGAAAGAATAAAGACCTGAGCGAGGTGGAGACTGTGTATGCTGAGATAACAGGCAAGGCGTCGTCTTATGAAACTAAATTTAGAGAAATGGAAAATCAGATAAACGAAATAAGGTCAAGCATGCATTCCGTGGATTTGCAGAAGGCAGAGGTAAATTACAGCATAGAAAATCTGACGCAGCGCATAAGAGATATTTATAAAACAGAACTCAGAGAATTTCAGCTGGACGAAAATTGGCAGGCCGTAGACAAAGAAGGCCTGAAAAATGAAGTGGAAATGATGCGCGGCCAGCTGGATTCGATGGGCGCTGTGAATCTGGTTGCCATAGAGGAGAACAAAGAATTACAGGACAGGTTTGTATTTTTAACAACTCAGAGGGATGATTTATTAAAGGCAAAAGACAGCCTGCTGGAAGCGATTAATAAGATAAATAAAACCACAAAGGAGCTTTTTTTAGAAACCTTCAAGAGCATACAGGTGGAGTTCAGGAATTTTTTCAAAATGCTTTTCGGGGGAGGAGACGGAGAGCTTATACTGCTGGACGATGGCAATGTGCTTGAGTGCGGCATTGAAATAGTTGCAAAACCGCCAGGTAAAAGGCTTCAAAACGTATCGCTTCTTTCGGGAGGCGAAAAAGCGCTTACAGCAGTCGCTCTTATATTCGCGATATTCAAGGTAAAGCCTAGTCCGTTCTGCGTTCTGGACGAGATAGACGCGTCCCTTGATGAATCAAACGTTGACAGGTTTTTGAGAAGTCTTGACATGTTTACGAATACGTCACAATTCATCGTAATAACCCACAATAAAAAGACCATTGATAAGTCTGATGTGATGTATGGCATCACCATGCAGCAGTCCGGCGTATCAAAGGTTGTCTCTGTAAAATTCTCAGACGCAAGAAAACAGGTAGTAATTGAGCAGTAGGTAGAGCCAAAGGTCTAAGCGCAGATTTTATTTTTACCTGATCTTTTGGCTTCGTAGAGCGCCTTGTCGGCTTTGGCTATCAGATCTTCTTTTTTCTGGCCGTTTTCAGGAAAGGATGCAACACCTATGCTTATGGTTATATTTTTAAGGTTAGGGTTTATTTCGACAGCTTTTCTTATGCGTTCAGCCAGGACAAGCGCTTCTTCTTTTTTTGTCAGAGGCAGGATTATCCCGAATTCCTCTCCGCCATAACGAGCTACCACATCTATCTTTCTTGAAACCTCCCTGAATATCCTTGAGATTTCCCTGATGATGTTATCGCCTGCCTGATGGCCATGCGCGTCATTGAAGGCCTTGAAGTCATCTATGTCGATCATAAGCAGCGTAAACCGGGATTTTGCAAGAGAAGATTTTTTTATCTCTTCTTCCAGCAGGTATTGAAAATATCTGTGATTCCATAAACTTGTAAGAGAATCAGAATTTGAAAGCACCACGGTTTGTTCGTAAAGCCTAGAGTTTTCAATCGCAAGTCCTGCCTGGTTTGCAAACATGGTCAGGACTCTGACGGCGTCGGTTGTTATAGGTTTTTTATTGAAGTATTTATTATATAAGGCATTCCTTCCATGACCGTTAGAGCGATTATCCCGGAATCTTCCCTGATGGGGATTTTTATTGATTTTATTGTCTGGTTGAGCTTGGATTTTTTGAGATGGTCGAATTGAGTTTCTACGCCTATCAACTCTTCAAGCCCGATTTTATTTTTTTCTATATGCGCCCAGATAGTAGAAGCATCTTCCGCGCTGTCAGGGCCTATGCCCATTTTGCCTTCCAGGCGGTTTTCTTTTTCATTCACAAGGAAAAGCATGGACCTGTTGAAGCTCAGTCCAGTATGGGAGGTTGCGGCCGTAAGTATGACATAGAGGATCTCTTCCAGATTAAGGGTAGTGCGCATGGCATTACCGATATCGTAAAACATCTCTAGTTCATCTCTCACCTTGTAGAGTTCTTCCTGATAGTTTTTATCTTTTATAGTATCCATGTTTTAATTATACCATATGTGCTTAATTATGCAACTTTACAAATCGCGCTTGATTGAGATATGAGTTGACAAAAACGTGTAAGTTGATATAATACCTATAATCTTCGGGAGAGGGTGAAATTCCCCACCGGCGGTACAGTCCGCGAGCTCTCAAAAGAGGGCAGATCCGGTGCAATTCCGTAACCGATTGTGAAAGGCTAGATGGTAGAAGACGAAGTCCTGCGAAGCTCATACCAGTGAGCGAGAATACTTAAGAGCGAAGCAGGATAGTAAGAGTTGGTATTTATTGCCCCCGAAGATACTCTCTTCGGGTTTGATTTTTTAAGGAGCTTGGATGAAATTCAACACAATACCTGAAATCATTAAAGATCTTAAAAAAGGCAGGATGGTCATAGTGGTGGACGACGAAGACCGCGAGAATGAAGGCGATCTTGTTATCTCTGCCAGTTTTGCCGCGCCATCCGTAATTAATTTTATAATAAAGCATGCCAGGGGGCTTGTGTGCATGCCGATGGAAAGTAAAAGGCTTGACGAGCTAGGATTGCATCCGATGTTTGAAGATAATCAGGATACGTTTAAGACTGCATGGGCTATTTCCGTGGATGTTAAAAAGGGAACGACTACAGGTATATCCGCCCACGATCGTTCAGCTACCGTAAAGGCCCTTATAAATCCCAAGACAAAGCCGGATGATCTTGCAAGGCCCGGACATGTATTTCCTTTGAGGGCAAAAGACGGCGGGGTTTTAACCAGGGCAGGTCATACAGAGGCATGCGTGGACCTCATGAAATTAGCTGGGCTTTACTCCGCGGGAATTATCTGCGAAATTATAAATGATAACGGCACAATGGCCAGGCAGAAAGACCTGGAAAAATTTTCAAAAAAACATAAACTTAAAATATGCACGATTGCGGATTTGATTAATTACAGGCGGAAATCAGAAAAGCTTGTAACCTGCGTTACCTCCAGCAGGATCCCTACGGATTACGGGATATTTAAATTATACCTTTATGAATCAAGCATCGATAAATATCAGCACATGGCTTTGGTAAAAGGCGATATTAAAGGCAAAAAAGACGTTTTGGTGCGCGTGCATTCGGAATGCCTTACGGGAGATATATTCGGTTCCAGAAGATGCGATTGCGGGGAGCAGCTTCATAAAAGTTTTAAACTTATAGGCGAGAGGCAGAGAGGCGTTCTTCTGTACATGAGGCAGGAAGGGCGCGGTATAGGACTGGTGAATAAGATAAAGGCGTATGCATTGCAGGATAAAGGCCTTGATACAGTAGAGGCAAATGAACAGCTAGGTTTTAAGCCGGACTTGAGAGATTACGGCATAGGCGCGCAAATACTCGCAGACTTGGGATTAAAGACAATCCAGCTTATTACAAATAATCCGCGTAAGATAGTGGGTTTAGCAGGTTATGGGCTCAAGGTAGTGAAAAGGATTCCTATGGAGGTGCAGCCTAATAGCACTAATATAAGATATCTGGAAACAAAAAAAGAAAAATTAGGACATAAATTAAAGTTAAAGGGATAAGGTCCCTCGCCGCATATACAAGGGTATAAGGCGGGCTCGGGATCAAATTTTGCTTCGCAAATTTGGGAGGTGTACGATGTACAAAGTAATTCAGGGCGAACTTATCGCGAAAGGCAGGAAATTCGGCATCATAGCATCCAGATTCAATGACTTTATTACCAATAGGCTTCTGGAAGGATGTGTCGATGAGCTTACGAGGCATGGCGCAAAGGATAATGATATAGAGGTTGTCTGGGCTCCTGGCGCATTTGAGATACCTGTTCTTGCAAGTCATATGGCGAAGAGCAAGAAATACGACTCAGTAATATGCCTGGGCACCATAATAAAAGGGGCAACGCCTCATTTTGATTATATTGCAAGCGAGTCATCTAAAGGCATTGCGAATGTTTCTTTAAATACAGGCGTGCCTGTGATATTTGGAATTATTACAGCAGATTCAATAGAGCAGGCGATAGAAAGGGCTGGCACCAAACAGGGCAACAAAGGCCGGGACGCAGCCCGTTCAGCTATTGAAATGGCAAACCTGATAGCGGAGCTTTAATATGCGTAGACGCACTTTTGCGAGAGAATGCGCTTTAAAGATCCTTTACAGGATAGATATCTCCAGAGAATCTATAGATTCCAGCCTTCTGGATTTCTGGTCAAAGACAGCTGAGTCGATAGATAAAGAGTCGCATGATTTTGCTGAGATTTTAGTAAAAGGCACATGCGGCAATATTGCAGCCATAGATGAGATTATATCAAAATATACGGATAACTGGAGCATATCCAGGATGGCTGTCATAGATAGAAACGTAATACGTATGTCCGTATACGAGATGCTTTATAGAGACGATATCCCGCTAAATGTATCTATAAACGAAGCAATAGAGCTCGCTAAAAAATACGGGGACGTAGATTCCGGAAAATTTGTCAATGGGATACTTGATAAAATAAAAAAAGTAGAATTGAAAGATAAATGCAAAAAGTAGCTGATCTTCACGTTCATACAAATGTTTCTGACAGCACCTTTTCTCCCGAAAAGGTTGCAGGATATGCCAAAATGCAGGGGTTGGATGCTATCGCGATAACAGATCACGATACCTGCGCCGCGATCGCCCCCGCTATTATGGCTGCAAAAGGCATAGATATTGAAATTATCCCTGGTGTGGAATTGACTGCTGAGATTGAAGACGATGAGATACACATACTCGGGTATTTTATAGACTGGCATGACAATTTATTTATTAAAAAACTCGAAGAACTCTGCAGGGCAAGAAAAGAGAGGGCAAAAGAGATTTTAACAAGATTGAACAAGCAGGGCATTTATTTAACATATGAGGATTTACTGGAGATCGCGGGTTCTGACTCAGGTTCTCTGGGGAGGCTGCACATAGCGAATCTTTTGTATAAAAAAGGAAAGGTAGCCTGCGTTAAAGAGGCATTTACAAAATATATAGGCAATAGTTCGCCCGCTTACGTGAAAAAATTCAAATTATCCCCCAAAGAGGCAATAGATATGATAAAGGATGTTGGCGGTGTCAGCGTTCTCGCGCATCCTAAAACAATCAATATGGAAACCAAATCATTGAAAGATATCTTGAAAATGCTCGTAAATGACGGCATACAAGGTATAGAAGTTTATCATTCCGATCACAATAACAGAGAGTCTTCTGAATTTAAAAAATTAGCCGGCGAATTTAGCTTGCTTATAACAGGCGGGTCTGATTGCCATGGACTTGGCAAAAAAGAGGTATTGCTTGGAAAGGTAAAAGTGCCTTATGAATATGTGGAAAAATTAAGGCAAGCTTCAACTAATATATATGAATAAACACGAATTTTTTATGAAAAAGGTTCTGGAGCTTGCGGAAAAAGGCAGGCCTACCACCAATCCAAATCCTATGGTAGGGGCGCTGGTTGTAAAAAATGGCAGGATCATAGCGAGCGCTTATCACAGGCGGCCCGGGGGGCTTCACGCAGAGGCGATCGCGTTGAAAAGGGCCGGAGAGAGGGCAAAAGGCGCATCGCTTTACGTAAATCTTGAGCCATGCGCTCATTTAGGAAGGACTCCTCCGTGCGTAAGTGCAATTATAAAAAGCGGAATAAAGAAGGTTTATTGTTCGATGATAGACCCTAACCCTTTAAATAACGGAAAAGGCAGAAAAGAATTAGAAAAAAACAATATAAGTGTTAAAGTCGGCATATTAAATAAAGAAGCTGCGAAATTAAACGAAGTTTTTGTAAAATATGTCACAAAGAAAATGCCTTTTGTGACAATAAAAGCTGCTGAGTCCCTGGATGGTAAAATAGCCACGAGGACAACGGATTCCAAATGGATTACTTCGGAAGCCTCCAGGGATTATTCGCACAGGCTGCGCAGCGAGATGGATGCAGTACTTGTAGGGGTGAACACAATAACGAGAGATAATCCTATTCTTATTTCAAGAAGAAATAGATCTCCCATAAAGATTGTGCTTGATTCTGGATTGAGAGTTTCTGAAGGCGCAAAGATTTTTTCAAAAAAATCCCCGGAGCTAAATATAGTGGCAATTTTAAGGAAATCGCTGAAGGGGCCTCATATATTAAAAAAGGTGGAGAGATTTAATAAAAAAGGTATACTTATTATAGCGTGCCCCGGCAAGAATAATAGGATTGATCTGGAATGGCTTTTAAAAGAGCTGGCAGAACTTGAGATTAGCCGTTTGTTGGTAGAAGGCGGCGGAGATACCATATCAGGGTTTTTAGAACAGGGCCTTGCGGACAAGGTTTTATTTTTTATAGCCCCGAAGATTATAGGCGGGAGAGGGGCTGTGACTTCAGTTGAAGGAAAAGGCATAGAGAAAGTAAGCCAGGCCATAGAGTTGAAAGATGTGAGAGTTGAAATGATTGGAGAAGATATTTTAGTCAGTGGAGCTGTTGTAATATGAAAGAGGGTATATGTTTACAGGGATTATTGAAGAGATAGGCGTGGTAAAAGGCATAAACAAGAGTTCATCTGGAGCTGTATTGAAGATAAAGACGGAGAAAATTCATGTTGATGTAAAGCTTGGAGATAGCATTGCTGTAAACGGCGCGTGTTTAAGTGTGACTGCGGTCAATATAAATATTTTGAGCTTTGATGTGATACCTGAAACTTTGAAAAGGACTACCCTGACTGATCTTAAGGCTAACGATCCTGTGAATCTTGAAAGAAGCGTGAAGGCGGACGCCAGGATAGGAGGGCATTTCATAACAGGCCATATTGATTACAAAGGCAGAATAGATGATATAATAAAAAACCAGACTAGTATTGGTTTTAACGTGTCTTTGCCAAGTGAATTTTCTAAATTTGTAGTAGGGAAAGGCTCTGTGGCGTTAGACGGGGCAAGTCTCACCATAGCTACGGTATCAAAGGATAATTTTACAGTCTATTTAATACCTCATACGTTTAGAAATACCACGTTTGGAATGAAGAAAAAAGGCGACTTTATAAATGTTGAAACAGACATAATAGGAAAGTATGTCGCAAAAGACAAGGTCAAGGCAAGCGATTTTCAGGATATTCTGAAAGAATACGGTTACATGTAACTATATAATGCCACGCCGAATATTTGTTAAAGTATTTTTTGGGTTTGTAATATTGGTTGTCATATTTTCCGTAGCGGTTTATCTTTTCGCTAAACCGATCCTTCTCTCTATAGCTCAGACAGAACTTCATAAGGTTTTTAAAGAAAGTTCTGTCCAGGGCCTTAAAATCACCCAGAATTTTATAGAATTCCAAGGCGTGGAAATAAAAGAACAGGGCTCTTTTAATTTTAAAATAAAAGA
>JAPLMD010000018.1 GCA_026387235.1 Candidatus Omnitrophota bacterium | reverse complement strand
CGCCTGATAAAAAATATGAGATTAAGCATAATGGTGTAGCATTGGCTACAGCAAACAGCGATGAAAACGGGGCATTGGATTTTGAGACAGACGGAGAAGGGGTTGTAGAAATAACCAGTAGCAATTAACGAAAGGCAAGGATATGAATAAAAATTATTTGAAGATTGGGTTAGTTGCATTGCTTGCAGGGATAATTTACATACCTACATTCATCTGGATGTGGGACAGGTGGTTCGCGGAGGAATCGTATTATTCGCACGGTATACTAATGCCGCTTGTAACGATTTTTCTGATATTATTCAAGAAAGACGAGCTTAACAAGATAAAGCCAAAAAAAGATAATATAGGACTCGTCCTTATAGGATTAGCGCTTTTGATTCACCTGGGAAGCGCGTGGATGAGGGTGTATTTTACATCAGGGTTTTCTATAATTTTACTTATTCCTGGGTTAGTGCTTTATTTTTTAGGCAGGGAATATTTTAAAGCGTGTTTATACCCTATTTTGTTTTTAATCTTTATGGTGCCGATGCCTCTGGCGTTTCTGATAAATATAAGCGTGAAACTGCAGCTTTTAGCGGCGCAGTGCGCAACTGTTCTTCTAAATAAAATAGGCATTATGGCGGCAAGGGACGGCATTACAATAAAGACTATACATTCTTCCATGGAGGTGGCAGGCGCATGCAGTGGGATGAAGACTATTATCTCTCTTCTGGCATTAGGCGCGCTCGTGGCATACTTTGCGCAATCAAAGATATGGAAGAAGATAGTTCTCCTTATTTTGACAATACCCATAGCGGTATGCGCGAACACCTTCAGGGTAGCTCTTTTAACAGCTGTCAACGAGATATACGGGGAGAAGTTTGCAATGGGATGGTTTCATGGTTTTTCAGGATTTTTATTGTTTGCAGTAGCGTTTCTGGGGTTTATGGTAGTTAAAGAAATAATAGAGTGAAGACACGCACTAGGACACATGAGTTACAAAGTGACAAGGTTACAAGGTTGCAAGGTGACAAGGAATTAACGGTATATCTCTCTTCTATGGCCGACTCGTATTATGTGGACAATTTTTTGAGAGGCGTAAATTTCATAGATGATTCTATATTCACCATGGCGGAGAGAATAACAACCCTTTTTATCGCCTTTAAGCGGCTTGCCGGAATAAGGTTGAGAAGCAAGGTTGTCGATGTCTTTTATTAAGAGATGGATAAGAGTAGACTGGGTTTTATGCAGTTTTTTTAATTCTTTTGAGGCTGGAGGATCAATGAGGATTGTGAAGTTATTTAAGCTCACGCTTAAGCGTCTCCCATTGGATGGATTTGCCTTTTTTGAAACGCGCGCGCGCTTCTCTAATTTCTCTGGTAAGGCGGGGAGTGGTTTTATAACCTGCTTCTGCAAGAAGTTCTTTGTATTCTTCTATGGGTATAAGAACCATAGGCGTATCAATAGTTATGGGATGAGTAGTTACTGTGTTTGTTTGCATTGAGTACCTCCAATTAAAAGTATAACATGCAGAGAAACAGGTGTCAAGGCAGGAAAAGATGACCTGGAGGACATGCGGACACCAAGACACAAGGATACAATGTCACAAGGTGACAAGGAAGGTGTCGGGCGTTAATGGGGTTGTTTTTTCTGTCTGCGGCGATCGATGTATGTTACGACTAAATAGAAAATAATTAAAACAATAGGTATTGATAGCATAAACATTTTATGCTCCTTTCTTTTCTTGAGGACAGATAAAGATACTGGCTGTAAGAGAAATTGCGCAAATAGACCATAATATAACTTTTAAGCTGAAAGGAAATTTTTCGAAGAAAAAACTTGCAAGGCCTACGGCAAATATAGTTTTGCCAACATCAGCCATAATTTTGGCAAGAAAGTTTCTTCGATTTGTATCAAATATTGTTATCTTCTGATAGTATAGCATAAATATAAGTTTAGTCCAGAAAGAAAAAGTTGTCAATGTTGGAAAGGTCAGAAAAAAATGACTGGCAGGCAAGGACATAAAGGGATGAGGAGTATCTATGAAGATCGATAAAAGTTTTATAGGAATTGTAGGAATACTGGTGATAGCAGGCGTAATGTCAATCGCGCTTTATTTCCGGCAAATGGGTGAAGTAGATACTGTAAAGATGTCAGGATTTCCCATGCAGATAGGCGCATGGAAGGGAGAGGATATTCCGCTTGATGACAGGACATACAGGATTTTGGAGACTAAGAATCTCATAATGAGAAAATATGTAAACGCGGAAAAGGATGAAGTATATCTTTATATGGTAGCGTCTGAAAAAAATAGAAAAGTCGCGCATCCTCCTGAGATATGCTACACGGGCTCGGGAGCTAAAATAACAGAAAAAAATCTGATAAAGTTTAATGTGCCGGGATCAGATAAAATGCTTGAAGTAAACAGCTTTGTGTCGATAGATAAGGGCGAGAGCCTGGTGTATTACTGGTACAAGGCAGGCGATACGTTTACAGCGGATTATGTGTCTCAGCAGGTAAAGTCAGCGATGAAGCAAATAATGGGCAAAATGAGTTCAGTAGCCATGATCAGAGTATCTACGATGATAGTTGACGGAAATAAAGAAAAAGCAGGGCGTACCCTCCAGGAATTTTCCGCGGAAATACTTCCAATTATTTAAAATTTCAAAGACTTACACACTAGCTAGAAAATGTTTTATCTGGTCATGATTCCCGGCTAATACTGCAATACAATTTTCATCCTCTTGTCTTATAATTACTCGGATGGTTCCTTCAATGCCAGCTTCATAATAGGGCTTTCTTAGTTGTTTATAAAAAAATCGTGGCGCTATCTTTTGCGCTTCTAAAAGATCGCACTCACTAAAATAATAAACAGCTAAAGATTCAAGTATCAGTCCTACTATTTTCTTTTGCTCATACCCTAAACGCTTGAGACTTCTTTTAAAAGAAGGCCTGTAATAAAGGTGTAAAGGCATTGATTAGATTTTTCCTTTTTTTAAATTATCGATGAACCTTTTTGTTGCATGCTTTTCTTTCCCCTTTTCTTTGGCTGTAAGGGTTTCTAATTTCACGTATTCCTCATCTGTGAATCGTCTTTCTTTTGTCTCCAGAGGAATAATCTCTATTCCATCTCTAGAGACCGCTACCTCGAACATAGACCCCTTTCCTAAGCCTAAAGCATTTGTGATCTTTTTAGGTATGGTTATTTGATTCTTTGCTGTCATTGTAATTGTCATCTTTGCTCACCTCCTGTAACAAAGATACCACAAAGTAAGGAAATCGTCAAGGACGAAAGTAAGTCAAAGTGTGTTATTTGAATAGTTGGGTTACATTTTAACTATATTAGCTCTGCTTAGCCCAGCGGGTTGAAAGGCCTTTTTGTCCCGAGCGGGCATGGTATTTCCCGGCTCCGGCAGGCTTTCGAAAAGACGCTTAGCCGCCCCAGCGGGTCGGCCTTCGCTCCGTTTTTCTTCTCGCTCGTCCGCCACAGTTCCTGTGGCGGACACCATGCCCGCTCGAAGAAAAAAGGCTTTTCTCAAAACCTGCCGGAGCCAGGAAATGAGCGAGGGAGAAAACGGAGCAAAATTTTCACGCTGGGAAAATTTTGCGTCCTTGAAACCCGCTGGGCTAGGCAGAGCCAAAGTGTAACCTAACATTGAAAACATTACAGAAAGTAAGTCAAAGTTTGTATTCTTTTATTAGGTATAAGAACCATTTAAAAGTATAACATGCAGAAAAACAGGTTCAAGGCAGAAAAAGATGACCTGGAGGACATACGGACACCAAGACGACTGTTACAAAATTTCTACTCAAATCCCTACCACCCCAACTGCGTAGGAGGCCTCCCTCGCCTTTTCTCGGGACAGGTCCGGCCACCTACGCGGTTTTTATGTCTAACCCCATAGAAAAGTGTTGAGAAATTTATACAAAATGAAAAATCGGACAAACCCAGCATATCTGAGAGTGTCCTGGTTTATCAGGGACATATAATAATTTTCTCGCGATTTATCTCTCCATAAAGTCTTTAATATCAATATGTTGTAAAAATAGCCTAAATTTTTATATTTTTTCCTAAAAGTTGGCACGTAAGTTGCTCTTTATATAAGTAAAGAGAGTTCAAATCCAAATATGAGTATTGTTTTAAAAAACACCTTTAGAAAAATGAAAGAATTGTTTGAGGACCTGGAATACGAGTGGTTCACGTATACCCACCTTAGGAAATTCGCGCGTCTCAATAGAAAGTTGGCTGGGAAATGAAAAAATCAGCTTCAGTAATAGCAGTAATATTTTTATTTTTATTTTTTATCGGATTGAAAACGCTTTCTGCCGATAACGTAGACGCAAAGGTTATTCCTCACGCGCCTGAACCCGCGAGCATGATGCTGGTGGGCGGAGGCATCGTGGGAATGATAGTGCGTTTTGCGAGAAAGAGATTCCAGGAATTCAAGAGGGGTATGGATATAGTATGTTCTCTTTTAGGATTGATAGTGGCAGCGCCTTTAGTAGCTTTGACAGCAGTTATTATAAAGTTGACTTCCCGCGGCCCTGTATTTTTTAAACAGGAGAGAGTGGGGAAAAACGGGACAAGTTTTAATATATATAAATTCAGAACCATGAGGGCTGATGCGGAGAAATATACAGGCCCTGTGTGGGCGCAGGAGAACGACCCAAGGGTTACTCTGGCGGGCAAGATATTGCGCAGGAGCCATATTGACGAGATTCCTCAGCTTATAAATGTGTTAAAGGGAGAGATGGCCATAGTGGGGCCAAGGCCTGAGAGGCCGTGTTTTGTAAAAGAGCTTTCAGGGGCTATTACTGATTATAATAAGCGGCTTACAGTAAAGCCTGGCATTACCGGCCTCGCGCAGGTCTGGCATAGGTATGATGAAACAATAGAGGACGTAAAGAAAAAGATAAAGTACGACCTCTTGTATATAAAGGAGATGTGCGTATTGACAGACCTGAGGATTATGGCAAGGACTATTTTAGTAGTATTAACTGGAAAAGGTGCAAGATAAAAAGGAGGAAGTATGAAGAAGTTGTTATTTGTACTTGTAATAGGTATAGTTCTGGGAATAACCGCATCAGCTAATGCGGCGTTGATAACTATAGGCACAAGCGGCGAGACCAAGATCTATCAGATTTACAATGCAAGATATGGTGGCATAGACTATGTCTCCAATTCAGCTCTTGAGGCGCAGGAGAACAATGCAGCTATAAGTGCAGGGCTATTTACCGAGGCTAGTACAGGAGGCACTATTTATTTTGTAGCGCGTTATGCCGGAGATACTCATAGTTTGTATGCTTATAATACTTCTGATCTTAATGGTTCAGACGTAGGCTTTAGTGATTCTGATTCTATAGGTACTCATTATCATATTCCATCAAGCATTAATGATCCATTTGGATTTAGATTACGCGATACCACTGCCGATCCCGATACAAACTGGTATTCACAGATAGGATTAAATAGTGATAATAGGT
>JAPLMD010000037.1 GCA_026387235.1 Candidatus Omnitrophota bacterium | reverse complement strand
TGCTATAGGGAAGGAAGGTTATAAGGAATATTTTAGAGATATGTTTGGCGGAGACTTTGGTCATTGCACTAACAAGGGCAACAAGCTTTTAGCTGAGAATATTGCAAATGTCATATTAAAAGAGATATTCGGCAAATAAATTACTATTAGCCCTGCAAAATTTTAATTTCCACAATTTCTGCCTTAATGGTATAATTATCTAAAACAATTTGCCGATGTAGCTCAGTTGGTAGAGCAGGGCTTTCGTAAAGCTCAGGTCGGTGGTTCAAGTCCACTCATCGGCTCCGAAATTTTGCCGAAGGCAAAATGAGTCCCGAGCAGCTGTAGTTTTTTTATCAGGCTGCGAGGGACACAGAAGGTATTTTTAGATAGATGTGGTATATTTATATTCTAAAATGCAATGACAGTTCTTTCTATGCAGGCATATCTACAAATGTTAAAGAAAGGTTAAAAGCGCATAATAGCGGCAAAGGTTCAAAATATACAAGATCTCATCTTCCTGTAACACTGTTATATATAGAAGAATGTGATAGCAGGAGTAAGGCATTAAAACGAGAGTTAGAAATAAAAAGTCTAAGTTCAGCGAATAAAAAAAGATTAATTAAACATGGGCATTGGTTGGATGTTTCCCTCGCCACATAGTCTATAAATTAGGGCGGCTCGGGACTCGGCCTTGGCTAAAATAGCCAAGGCCTCGCAAGTCCACTCATCAGCTCCACTAAATACATGGCTCGAGTTCGAGAACTTCTTAAAGATAAAAATTTTTTTCTCCTTTGGTTTGCCCAGATAGTGTCAAACTTTGGGGACAGGCTGGATCAGATGGCTTTGATAGGCCTTATTTATCTCCGCACGCCCGGTTCTACCATAGAACTTGCGAAATTACTTTCTTTTACAATACTTCCGGTATTTATTATAGGACCTATAGCAGGGATATGTGTAGATAGATGGAATAGAAGAGCTACTATGATCATATGCGATCTTATAAGGGGCGGCTTGGTGCTCTTACTTCCTCTAATTATTAAATACTCCACCAGTATGGTGCCTGTCTATATAGTAGTATTCATAATTTTTTCCGTTACTAGATTCTTCCTGCCTTCAAAGCTTTCTATAATTCCGGATATTGTACATAAGGATAAACTGCTTTTAGCAAATTCTCTGTCGTCCACTACCATGATGATTGCCACAATAGTGAGTTTCGGGTTCAGCGGATTGATAGTTGCGGCATTAGGGCCTCAGGCAGGATTTTATATAGACTCGGTAAGTTATTTTATATCCGCAGCCCTGGTATTTTTCGTAGTTGTTAAATTAAAAGAAAATATAGAATCCCAAAAGGCCGGTGTAGAGCTTACAGACATTGCTAAAAGAACCGTTATCGGAGATATAAGAGAAGGTTTGGTGTATTTGAAAGGTCATAAGGACGTAAGAATGGTCGCAAACACCATGTTCTTTCTCATGGCAGGGGTCGGCTCTATTTACATTGTAATAATAGTGTTCATACAAGAAGCTCTGCGTTCATCTACTGAACATCTTGGGTTTCTTGTAATGTTTTTAGGAATAGGGTTATTCCTGGGGTCTGTTATATACGGAAGGTTTGGTTCGAAGTTTTCAAAAAGAAAAGTTATTAATTTCGGATTGCTGACCACCGGATTGATAATAGTTATTTTCGCAGCCTGCCTTAAGTTTATACCTTCTTTTTTTATAGCCGGAATATTATCCATAGCGCTCGGAATTTTTAGCGCGCCTATAATAGTATCTTCCAATACGCTGCTTCATGAAGTGATGCCGAATGAGATGAGAGGCAGGATTTTCAGTTCTTTGGAAATAATAATGCATGCGGGGTTCCTTTTGTTTATGTTTTTTGCGTCTCTAGCCGCTGAAAGGATAGGCAGGGACTGGGTTCTTATTATGATAGGAATGTTGTTTTCTATTATAGGTTTAGTGAAATTAATAAAACTGGGGAAAGAAGAATATAAGGTTTAAGGAACCTCTGGGCTTTAGCCCGGGTGGGCTTCATTTCTGTTTCTTTTTGGATTTGCTTGATTCCTTGCAGGTTGAATAGTAATTGCAGGCAGGGCAGCACATATCGTCTTCATGTCGTTCGCCTCTGTACCATTTGGTTTCGCATGTCCAATAAATCTGGCAATCTGTGCAGCATTTTCCAAAATCTCCTATGCCCATTTTGCCCTCCTATGAATGAGTATACCTGAACTTAAAAAGGTTGTCAAGAAACAGGCTTTTTTGTATAATACATAAATATGGCAGACATAAATTTCATACATTTCCCTGATTTTAAGAATATAACAAAGAATAAGAAAATAGAGCAAGCCCCAATACCAAAGAGAGCGATATTACCCTTATCCCAGCATGCGGGCGCCCCGGCAGAGCCTGTGGTTAATCCAGGCGATAGCGTTAAAACAGGATCTCTGATAGCGCAGGCAAAAGGGCTTATTTCTGCGAATCTGCATTCAAGTATTTCCGGCAGGGTTATCGCGATTGAAGAAAGCCCTCACCCTATAATAGGTATTTTCAAGGCGATTTTAATAGAATCAGATGGGCAAGATGCAAAAGTGTCTTTAGATTCAATACCTGTTAAAGATGTATCGGCTTTATCGAAGGAGGAGATAACAGCTTTAATAAAGGAAGCTGGTATAGTGGGCCTGGGAGGAGCTGCGTTCCCATTATTTGTAAAGCTAAACCCCCCGCCCGCTAAAAAGATAAACGAGCTTATTATAAACGGCGCGGAATGCGAACCTTTTTTAACATGCGATCACCGCTTGATGCTGGAGAAACCAAAAGAAATAATTTTAGGCGTTCAATTAATGGCAAAGGTTTTAGGGGCCAAAGATATAATTATAGGCATAGAGGAGAACAAAATAGATGCGGTGGAAAGATTAAATAGTTCTATATTTGCGCTCAAGCCTCAGATTCCAAATTTCAAGGTAAAAATACTTAAGACGCAATATCCGCAAGGAGGGGAGAAACAACTCATAAAGACGTTATTGAATAAAGAAGTGCCTTCAGGGGGCCTGCCTTTTGATATCGGGGTTGTTGTAAATAACGTGCAGACGGTTTTTGCTGTTTACGAAGCGGTTTATTTAAGAAAGCCTTTGTATGAAAGAGTCATAACAGTGTCAGGCAGTTTTCCCAACATAGCAAAAAATATTTTGGTGAGAATAGGAACTCCTATAAAAGATATTCTCGACTATTGCGGTTTGAGTCCCAAGGACAGCGTATATAAAATTATAATGGGCGGCCCCATGACAGGAGTTGCTCAGTTTAATCTGAACGCGCCTGTTATTAAAGGCACATCCGGTATTCTGATCCTTGATAAAAAGTTTAAAGTGAAGGAAGAAGAGTTTGGCTGCATCAGGTGTTCCAGATGCATCGAAGCTTGCCCTCTTGGCCTCATGCCTTGCGCTATAGGGCTCAGCGCGAAAAAAGAGAGGTTTGATATAGCAAGTTCTTACGACCCTTTTGATTGTATTGAATGCGGGTCTTGCAGTTATGTGTGCCCGTCAAAGATACCTCTTGTGCAGCTGGTAAAGCTTGCGAAATCAAAGATAAAAAGACAATGAAGACTATTTTAAAATTCGCGTTTATTTTATTTCTTGTAAATCTGATAGCCTCGGCTATTCTTGCGGCTACTTATAACCTGACTAAATCCGGGATTGAAAAACAAGAGAGTTTGGTCAAAGAAGAAGCCCTTAAACAGGTTATGCCAGAGAAAATAGGGGACAGGATAGAGCCTGTAAAAAAAGACGGGGTGGTAAAATATTGGGAAGTATTTAAAGGAGATATTCCCCAGGGGCAGGGGTACATATACATCGCGAAGAAATACGGATATTCAAGTGTGATAGAGACAATGGTGGGGGTTAAGAAAGATGGGACTATTACAGGGGTAAGAGTCCTTTCCCAGAACGAAACCCCGGGCCTCGGCGCGAAGATCATAGAGATTATTTCCAATAGGACGTTATTTAATGCCCTTAAAGGAATATTCACAAAAGAAGAACAGCCCAAAGGAATATTATCGCCTTATTTTACCGAACAGTTTACAAACAGAAACGTAAAAGAACTAGAGTTATCCAAAGGCGGAATCCAGGCTATAACAGGCGCTACCATATCGTCCAGGGCAGTGCTGGATTCCATAAAAACAGATGGATTGAAAATATTGAATAATCATGATGAATAAGCTTACGGTTTCTCCCAGCCCCCACATTAAATCAAACCAGACTGCGAGCAAGATAATGTGGGCAGTGGTAATTTCTCTCATACCGGCGGGTATAGCGGGCATATATATATTCGGCATATCAAGCCTGAATGTAATAATTCTCTCCATGCTCTCGTGCATTTTTACTGAGGCGTTATTTTTAAAATTCAGGAATAAAGACCCGAAGACAATTTTAGACGGAAGCGCTATATTGACAGGGTTGCTTCTTGCTTATAACCTTCCGCCGGACATTCCTTTCTGGATACCTGTGATAGGAGGGATAGTAAGCATTGTTTTGGGAAAACAGATTTTTGGAGGATTAGGCCAGAATATATTTAATCCCGCGCTTGTAGGAAGGGCGTTTTTACAGATCTCCTGGCCTGTTTATATGACAACATGGAAAAATCCAAGATGGTGGCCTGACGCAGTATCAAGCGCAACACCTTTGGCTAAAGAAGCAGGAGCGCATTTTACTTATATGGACCTATTTCTCGGAAATAGGGCAGGTTCTATAGGCGAGGTGTGCGTGATAGCGCTAGCCATAGGCGCGCTATTTTTACTGGCTACAAAAATAATTTCTCTGCACATACCATTGAGTTTTATAGGGACAGTCGGTATTATTACCTGGGTATTCGGAAAAGAAGGATTTTTTAAAGGAGATTTTATTTTTAATATACTTGCGGGCGGGATTATCCTGGGCGCTTTTTTTATGGCGACCGATTACGTAACATCGCCTCTAACGAAAAAAGGCAAGATTATTTTCGGCGTTGGGTGCGGGATACTTACCGCCATAATAAGGTTAAGAGGCAGTTATCCGGAAGGCGTTTGCTATTCAATATTGTTTATGAATGCTGCTGTCCCGATAATAGATAGATTTACAAGAACGAAGAAATATGGGCTCATAAAAAAATGAAGAATTTATTTAAGGAGTTTTTTAAAGGCATTGGCAGCGAAAATCCTACTTTTCGACTGGTGCTTGGGCTTTGCCCTACGCTTGCTGTTTCTACAAGTGTTATAAACGGCCTTGGCATGGGCATTGCCGCTACTTTTGTATTATTGGGCTCAAATATTATTATATCTTTGGTCAGGAAATTTATACCTGACCAGATCAGGATACCGTGTTTTATCGTGATAATAGCGACGTTTGTCACTATTGTTGAGCTTACGATGAAGGCGTATGCACCCGAGCTTTCAAAGGCGCTGGGGATATTTGTGCCGCTTATTGTCGTAAACTGCATTGTGCTCGGAAGGGCAGAGGCGTTTGCGTGTAAAAAAGGCGTGTTCAGTTCAATGCTGGATGCGCTGGGAATGGGCATTGGTTTTACATTAGCTCTTTTACTTATTTCCGGTATAAGAGAGATGCTTGGAAACGGTACTCTATTCGGGCTTTTAATTGTAAAAAGTTATGAGCCAGTTTTATATCTGGTTTTGGCGCCCGGCGCGCTCTTAGTGATAGGGCTTTTGATAGGTGGCATTAATTTTTTGGCAAGGAGAAAAATAACTAAAACTGCGTAGACTGTTTATGGACGCAGCCTTTCGGCTGCTACTCCTTGCATGGACGGAGGAACGAACTAAATTTGCGTTAGCAATAATACATGAATTCCTTAATCAATTTTGCCCCTGTCGCTTTGCTTCGCAAAGCGAAGCAGCGGGGGCAAAATTCAAAGGTGACTATACATGGATATCAGCATGTTTCTTTCAGTAATAATAGGCGCTATATTTATAAATAATTTTATTCTCTCTAAATTTTTAGGGCTATGCTCTTTTATAGGCATTTCAAAAGAGACCAAACCTGCCTTATACATGGGGGTTTCCGTTACATTTGTAACAACATGCGCCTCAATAATTACCTGGGCTATTTATAATTTCATACTCGTTCCTTGTCATATAGAATATCTCAGGACAATCGCATTTATCCTGGTAATCGCTTCATTTGTCCAGTTTGTAGAGATGGTCATAAAAAAATTCAGCCAGGCGCTTTACAGGACTCTGGGGATATACCTTCCTCTCATTACTGTTAACTGCGCAGTGTTTGGGGTTGCTGTTTTAAATAGCGAGATGTTTTTTAAGCCGGGAATTAATATGTTAACCAGCTTCACTTTATCGGCCTTGCAGGGTTTTTGCGTGGGGCTAGGTTATATACTCGTGATGCTTTTTATGTCCGGAATAAGAGAGAGGCTTGAACTCTGCGATATACCGCCGTCTTTTAAGGACGCGCCGATCTCGTTTATAATCGCATCGCTCATGTCGATGGCTTTCATGGGCTTCAGCGGATTTAGATTTTAAAATTGTGCTATATGCTTATACCTATTTTAACAATGTCAATAATGGGGCTTTTATTCGGCCTGGGGCTTGCGTATGCCTCAAAGATTTTCAGGGTTGATGTAGATCCTAAAATAGACATGGTAATACACGCTCTTCCAGGCGCTAATTGCGGGGCCTGCGGCATGGCCGGCTGCGCCAATTTAGCAGAGGCAATAGTGAGCGGAAAAGCCGAGGTTACGGCCTGCGCGCCAGGCGGCCAGGAAGTTTACGATAAGATTGCCGGGATTCTTGGAGTGGGTGTAAAGGTAAAAAAGAAAAAGATAGCCCGCGTAAGATGCAACGGCGGCAAAAGATCTTCGGATAAATATGAATATAGCGGTTTAAAAAATTGCGCAGGCGTAAATTTATTAGCCGGAGGCAATAAAGAGTGCAGATTCGGTTGCCTTGGTTTCGGAGATTGTGTAGATATATGCCCTTTTGACGCAGTTCATTTAAATGAAAACAACATACCCGTAGTTGACGGGTCTAAATGTACCGCCTGCGGTAAATGCGTCGGGGCGTGCCCTAAAAAAATAATTATTTTGGGAAATGCTGATGATAAAGTTTATGTAAAATGCCTTTCGCATGATAAAGGAGCTGTTGTAAAATCTATATGCCCCGTAGGGTGCATAGGGTGTAAGATTTGCGAAAAGCTATCAGAAGGCGTATTTTTGGTAGAAAATAATCTTTCCAGGGTGGATTACAGCAGGGTAAAACCTGACACGCCCTGGCAGGCGATTCTTGAAAAATGTCCTGCGAAGTGCATAATAAAGGAGTGATGATTTTTAGTTCGTAAAAATCGGAGGTAATATGGCGGGAAATGTTCTGGAGCTAAGGGATGATAATTTTGAAGAAGTCGTGTTAAAGTCGGACAAGCCTGTGATCGTTGATTTCTGGGCCACGTGGTGTATGCCGTGTAAAATGCTAGCGCCCACGGTTGAAGAGATAGCGAACGAATATAAAGGCAAATACAAAATCGCTAAACTTAATATAGACGATGCCATGGACGTGGCAACTAACCTCAGCGTTATGAATATACCCACGCTTATATTTTTTAGTAACGGCAGAGAGGCAGCCAGGATGGTAGGCGCTGCTTCCAAAAGAGATATACTGAAGAAGATGGAAGAGGTTTTTATATGAATATAGCTGTTTTTTGCTCAGGCAACGGCACTAATCTCCAGGCAATAATAGGCAGTTGGAAAAAAGGCCATATAAAAGCTGATATAAAGCTTGTTGTCTCTGACTTGCCTGATTGTTATGCTCTTATCAGGGCAAAAAATGCAGGCATAAAGACACTTGTAATTGAAAGAAAAAATTTTAAAACAAAGAAAGATTTTGAAGCGGAAATCCTGAAAGTCCTTAAGAGAGACAATATAGATCTTATAGTCCTCGCAGGTTACATGCGGATATTGTCAGGGGATTTTATAAGCGCTTATGAAAATAAAATTTTAAACATACATCCTGCGCTTCTGCCGTCTTTTAAAGGAGCTCATGGAATAAGGGATGCGTTTGAGTATGGCGTAAAGATTACCGGGGTTACAGTGCATTTTGTTACCAAAGATATGGACGCAGGTCCTATCATATTGCAATCGAGCGTTAAGGCAACAGAGGACGATACGGAAGAAACTCTCGCGGAAGCCATGCACGAAGAAGAGCATAAAGTATATCCAAGGGCAATACAATTATTTGTAGATGGGAAATTGAAGATAGAAGGCAGGAAGGTAACGATATTAGAGTAAACTTTCTATTTTTATTCTATCTTTTCTGAATTTTCCAAGGTCTTCTTTTGAAAGATATATCTTTTTCTCGGCGTTAGCCAAGTTTATAAATTCTACGCCTTTATATTCTTCAAATTCATAAAGATGCAGGGTTGTGCCGGCCATCCTTATTATATTGGAAAATATAATTCTCTCATCTCCGGTTTTACCATCATTTAAAGTTATATTAAATTTAAACTGGAAGACTTGGTCTTTTATCTCGCCTTGGCTGGAAACTACCTTGAAAATATTTTTTAATTTCCTATCTTCTTCAAAAATCGATTTTATCCTTCTGGAAATCTGCTGACTTAAGAACCATCTGAGGTCCAGATCTTTTTTCGGAAAACCGTCTATGCCTATGATACCAGAATCCTTATATTGCTCGAAAGTATCTTTCAGGTTTCTCTGCCTTATCTCATTATTTGAATAAAAATATTTTGATACGATCTCTTTTACCGGACTTGTAAACAAGGATATATCGATCAGAAAAAGGTATTCATTTTTAAATCCAGGAGGGAATATTGCAGCGTATGCTTCAAAACCCGGAGAGATATCGTATTCTTCAGCTGTTTTTACGTAAAGAAGCGATTCGTGGTCTGATATTTCTTTTGATTCTATGCCGGTTATCTCTATTTTCTGGGTATTTTTCTTGCCTATGACGTATATGGGATATAATATTGACTTCAAGGTTTCTGTTAAGGGCGAGTTTTGATTTAAGGCATTAAACAGTTCTCTTACTTTTTGTTCTCCAGCTATAGCCGGGTTAAACCTGAAATCCCTCAGTATTCTCTGAAAATATTCGCCTCTTGATATATCAAAGAGCCTGACCCTTACAACGTCGTATACGAATCCCGTAAGTATGAATTCTGCGCCAGTGGTTTTTGTGTCTCTGGCAGTAAGGATGTAAAACTTCAGAGACATGTCCGTGCTTGTAGTGACGCGGTGGATAGAGAGGGCTACGTCTTGTATTTTTTCTCCCGCTTTTTGGTCTAGTTTCATTTCAGGGTCAACCAGGCCTTCCAGGGGAATATATACGCCTAGCGTAGAGCCGACGATCTTTACTTTTACGTTGTCGAGTTTATATTCGTCTTTACAGAGTTTCAGGACCGATTCTTCTATTTTACCTGTCGGGTAGGTTGGCTTATCGCAGGCAGAAAGGCTAGCTAGGATTAAAGATATAAATAAAACTTTATACTTTGTTAGATACTCTCTCATTCAGGTTTCTTGAAGTTATGGCCTTTTCCGTATTCCCTGAATATTGCTTCAATCTCGTCATATTCTAATTCGTCTTTTTCAAGAAGTTCTTTTACAAAGCGTTCCACGATAGGCCATTCTTTTTTAAGAAGTGCTTCGACTTCCTTGAGGCAGCTTTGTATTATCTTGTCTGTTTCAGAGTTGAGTTTTTCTTTTAAGGACTCTGATAATTGCGATTTGGGTATTACTGTATAATCACCTACGTAACCTGCGTCGCTCATTCCTACCATCCAGACCATATTATGAGCTATCTGCATGGCTTTTTGGAAATCAGAAGCAACTCCGGTACTTGTAGTCCCAAATTTTATCTTTTCTGCTACATATCCGCTGAGGTCTACTTTTATGTCAGCCAGAAGTTTTTCTTTATTGTGCGTGTATAGCTCTTCTCTGGGTTGAGCATGCACTACTCCCAGAGATTCTTTGCGCGATATTATAGAGGCCTTAAATACGTCATTCGTAGGGTGAAACATATACATGACTACAAGATGTCCTGTTTCGTGGAACGCGACCATTTCTTTTTCTTCTTTTGTCATATGTTTCTTGTGCTTCATGCCCATGTCTATGCGTTCCATGGCTTCTGACAGCTCTTTATGGCCCACGCTTTCTTTTTTGTTTCTGGTTGCTATAAGAGCAGATTCTTTTATCAGATTTTCAATTTCAGCAGGCGATTTATGCACAGCCTGTCTCGCAAGCCTTCCTATGTCTACAGTTGGTTCATATTTTATTTTTTTAAGGTAATATTCAAATACCTTTTCTCTTTCCTGCAGGTTTGGCCTGTCTATGTAGATTTTTCTGTCAAATCTTCCGGGCCTTAACAGCGCGGGATCCAGAATGCCCTCAGCGGCATTTGTAGCGCCTATGATAATAACGTTACTATCTTTGTCTTGAAGGCCGTCCATTTCTACGAGAAGCTGGTTCTGAGTGCTGTTGGTTTCCTGGCCGCCACCCATAAAACTGAAAGAACGCTGCCTTCCTATGGCATCCAGTTCGTCTATGAAGATAATGCTTGCGCCGTATCCATACGCCAGGCTTCGCGCTTTTTTAAATAGTTTTCTTACGCGCGCCGCGCCGACCCCTACAAATATCTCCGTGAATTCACTGCCTGACATGGATATAAAAGGTATACCTGCTTCTGTGGCAATGGCTTTGGCAAGATATGTTTTGCCGCAACCCGGAGGCCCTACCATCAAAAGGCCTCTCAGGATTTTCCCGCCTATCTTTAAAAGCTTGGTCCTGTCTTTTATTAGATCTACAACTTCAAGCGCTTCCTGTTTTGCTTCCTCCATTCCTATGACGTCATCCCAGTGGATGTTTACGTTTTCGCCTTTTATTGTAGTTTGCTTTATCTTTGTAAATCCGCCTTGCAAGAATATCATATACATAAATACGAATATGCCGGCATTAACGCCTGCCAGAAGCAGGCTTATGGGCATCTGGGCTATTGTAAGATGCCTGTAGAATGATTCCAATGACGCAAGGCCCCATATGGACAGGATTATAAGGATAATAATTGTTGCTGTAACGGCAATTTTAACCCAGTGTGCCATTAAAATCATTTTAAATTTACGATAAGTCATAAATACCATAAAGTTCTCCTTTATTTAGTTTAGTGAAATAAAGTATATCATAATAACATATCAGTGTCAATTGAGCTTAGTTGACAACATCTTCACAGTATGCTAATATAACGCTTTCCACAAAGTAAAATCATAGGGACGGTTTTGGAGGTAATCGGAGGACTGTCCCCTAACAAGGAGAATGTAATGGGTAGGAAGACCTTGATCAAGAAAATAATCGGAAGAGAGATTTTGGATTCGCGCGGAAACCCTACAGTTGAGGTGGATGTGATCCTGGAGTCAGGCGTAATCGGAAGAGCGGCTGTCCCAAGCGGTGCGTCTACAGGCGAACATGAAGCGGTGGAACTGAGAGACGGAGATAAAAGCCGCTATCTTGGCAAGGGTGTATTGAAAGCGGTTAGTAACGTTAATAATGAGTTAAATTCCGCCTTGGCGGGTAAAGACGCTTCGAAGCAGAAGTTGATTGATAAATTGATGATAGAACTTGACGGCACAGAGAATAAAGCCCGTCTTGGGGCAAATGCGATCCTGGGCGTTTCAATGGCAGCTGCCAAGGCAACCGCTATCCAGAAAAAGATCCCGCTTTATAAGTATCTGGGCGGAGAAGAAGCAAATATTCTGCCTGTGCCAATGATGAATATTTTAAACGGCGGGGCTCATGCTGACAACAATGTGGATCTTCAGGAATTTATGGTAATGCCAAGGGGCGCATCTTCTTTCAAAGAGGCCTTAAGGATGGGCGCTGAGATATTTCATAACCTGAAAAAGATTCTGCATGACAATAAGCTTTCAACTGCCGTGGGGGACGAAGGCGGATTTGCCCCTGACCTGAAATCCAACGAAGAGGCAATAGAAGTGATATTAAAGGCAATAGATAAAGCAGGATATAAGGCCGGGAAAGACGTATTCATTGCCCT
>JAPLMD010000053.1 GCA_026387235.1 Candidatus Omnitrophota bacterium | reverse complement strand
AGATAATATGTTCGGAGATATTATTACTGATTTAGGCGCAATGATTCAGGGAGGGATGGGTATTGCCAAGGGGGAAATATAAATCCTGAAGGCGTTTCTATGTTTGAGCCTATAGGCGGCTCAGCCCCTAAATACACAGGCAAAAATATAATCAATCCTCTGGCAGCTATCTGCGCGGTCGGCATGATGTTAGAAAACTTAGGAGAGGAAAAAGCGGCAAAGCAGGTAGAGGGCGCTGTAATAAAAATAGTGAAAACAAAGTTGAAATCCTTGGCAGCTGGAAAAATGGGATATTCTACGACTGAGGTTGGCGACTTAGTAGTAAAAAATCTATAAGGAAAATAAAATGAACAAAAAATATAATGTAGCGGTTGTCGGAGTGGGGGTAGTCGGAATAGAAATGCTTAGAGTTTTAAAAGAGAGACATTTCCCTGTAGGTAAGTTGAGCGTTTTAGCCCGCTCAGGAAGGAATATAAGCGTAGACGGCGCTACGTATTCTGTGCAGGCGGTTTCTAACGAGGCTTTCGAAAGCATAGACATTGCTTTGTTTGCAGGGACCGAAGGAGAAAAAGGCGCAGCTACAACTTATGCGAGCGAGGCAGTAAAAAGAGGCGCCGTCGTAATTGATAACGGCGCGGATTTCAGGATGGACCCAAAGGTGCCGCTAGTGGTGCCGGAAGTAAATGCCAAAGACGTAAAAAAACATAAAGGTATAATAGCTAACCCAAATTGTTCTACTATACAAATGGTAGTTGCATTATGGCCTATTTATAAAAAAGCGGGCTTAAAAAGGGTAGTAGTGACTACTCTGCAGGCCTCATCCGGCGCAGGTAAATCAGCTGTTGAGCAATTGAAAGAGGAAAATTCAAAAATTGCAGAAAGCGGATATGTCAATGTGCAGGTAGGCTCGGACAACAGGGCAATGCCTCAGCAGCTGGCGTATAACGTATTTCCTCATATAGGAGGATTCAGCGATTTTGACTATACAAGCGAAGAGTGGAAATTAGTAAAAGAGACTCACAAGATCATGCACGATGATAAAATAAATATTTCCGCGACTACTGTCAGGGTACCTGTAAGGACAGGGCATTCCGAGGCAGTTTATGTTGAAACTGATAAAAATATTTCTCCTGAAGAAGTTAAAGACGTTCTATCTAAATCCAGCGGAATAATCCTGATGGATGACCCTCAGAACAATCTGTATCCCATGCCAAAAGATGCAGAAGGCAAGGACGAGGTTTTTGTGGGCCGCGTAAGAAAAGACCCGTTTGTGAAAAATGGATTATGGCTCTGGGTAGTGGCTGATAATCTGCGCAAGGGCGCAGCTACGAATGCCGTGCAGATAGCAGAATGCGTAATATCAGATTAATAATTGAATACGACGGCACTGGTTTTAATGGCTGGCAGGCGCAGGTTAAGGGCAGAAGATCAAAGACTATTCAGGAAGAGATAGAAAAGGCAGCGAAAAGACTCCTGGGGAAAAAAATTTCTCTCACAGGGGCTTCAAGGACTGATAGCGGAGTACACGCAAAAGCTCAGGTCGCGAATTTCAAGACAGATTCAAGCCTTCCTCTCAATAACATCAAAAACGGTTTAAATAGCCTGTTGCCGCGTCGTATCTCAATAGTTTCCGCAGAAGAAGCAGCTCTAAAATTTCACTCCAGGTTTGATTCCAAAGGTAAGTTATATAAATATTCTATAGTCAACAGGAAGTCCAGGTCGCCTTTACTTGAGAGATACACCGCTTATTTTTCCTATGATTTGAATATTCCTGCAATGAGAAAGGCCGGCAGGTACCTGATAGGCAAAAAAGATTTCAAATCATTTCAGACCAGCGATAAAAAAGAAAAGGGTTCGGTAAGAGTTGTTAAAAAAATAAAAATAATTTTAAGGCATCCTATTGTAGAAATTTATGTCCAGGCAGACGGGTTTTTATATAATATGGCCCGCAATATCGCGGGCACCCTGATGGAGGTAGGAAGAGGCAGGTTTAAACCGAAAACAGTAAAAGAAATTCTGGAGAAAAAACACAGGCCTTCCGCAGGCCATACTGCGCCTGCCAAAGGATTGTGCCTTGAGAAGGTATTCTATTAATGGGATATGAGACTGCTTTAAGAAAAGCATGGGATGCGGTCCAGGGCATAGATATAGAGCAGGAGTATCTTAAATTTCTGAACAATGAGTATGAAATAGATTATGCAGAGAAAAATATTGTACTCATGTCAGGCAGTGTTCCTGCCAAGGATTATTATAAATTACTGATCCTCCATTATATTGCCAATGAGAATAAGGTGTTGAATATAAGTAATGATAAATGGATGTCATTTAAAGAAATGGACGGAGGAGAGGCGTATTTCCCTGCGTTTAAAAAAAGAGCTATAGACCCTATTCTAAAGAAATACGGAGACAACCCTGCCAGCATATTTGAACGCTGTAAGTATTTTAATGCAGAAAAAATAGACACAGGCACTGCGGCCATATCAATAAACGTTTTTCCAAAAATAAAAATAGCGGTTATACTCTGGGCGAAGGATGATGAATTCAGCGCAGAGTGCAATATGTTATTTAATACTGATACAAAAGAAATTTTGCCTACGGAAGATGTAGCTGTTCTTGGCGGCATAATCGCTTCATTGTTGTAACTTAAGAGAGTATTATGGATAAGGTTTTTTATGAAATAGACCCGTTTAACAGGCTTATTGTGGGAAACCCGCCTGGCAGGGGCTCTAAGGTTAAGAAGTTTCGCAAGGTGGTTTACGGGAGGTTTGGGACAGACGAGAATAACGAACTTTTCTACGAAGTGAATAAATCCTCAGGCACAGACACCCCTCAGAAAATAAAATTTTCAGGCAAATATTTTTTAGATAAAGACCATAACCTTGTCATTACATTAAATAAATGGAATAACCAGTGCGAGGGCAATAGGCTTACTTTAAAGACCAAGATAATAGACGCTAACAATAATGAGATCGCGTTTCTAGTAAATTCAAAGGCCGGCGAAACTGAAAGCCTGGTTTATGTAATTAAATTTTATGGTTCGTGGCAGGCTGATGAATTTAATCGTCTGACGTTTGGAATAGAGGGGGAATTAAAAGGCATGGATAGCTTGGTCTTATGCGGCGCTTGGGAGATAAATAAAAATAACGAAATAATATATAAATGTGGAAAATATGACCAGGCTCTTACATTTAGAGGCCATTGGGACATCTCTGATAAGCATAGGATAAGATATACGCTGGATAAGAAAATAGGCTCGGGGTTTAGTTTTAAATCTTCGCTCGGCACATTGGCTCCAAAAGGCAAATACGCATATGTGACATTTGATATAGGGATAGGCGTATCAAAGGCAAAAAGATTAGTTAGAAAAATTATTTTTTCAGGAAAATGGAAGATGGGCAGAGGAAAGGAGCTTATCCTGGAAACGTCTGGTGCAGAAAAAGGCGGCTTGACTTTGAGATTTGCAAAAGAAATGTTTGACAAGAGAGGCTCAGCTTATATAGAATCTATATTCAGAGATAACGAACATTTTATAGGAGGGGGCGTTGCCTTCAGATGGTAAAAGGGGGGATAAAATGAAGAAATTATTATTAGTGTTTTTCAGTTTGGTTTTTTTAGCGGGGATTGCAGAGGCAGGGCCTAAAGAGGTAAGGTTGTTAAAACACGTGGATAAGAATAAAGACGGCGTAGTCGATGCAAAAGAAAAGCACATGGAAAAAAGATGGGCCAAGAAAGTAGACGCTGATAAGGACGGGGTAATTGAAAAAGCTGAAATAGATTCATGGAAGGCTGAAAAGAGAAAGGTAAATACCTGGTGGGAGAAAAAGGCAGATACAAATAGCGATGGAGTCATGAGCGGGGAAGAATTAGCTGCTTGGAAAAAACTCGCAAGAGATAAAATGGACTTGAATGGGGATGGGGTCATAGATAACAAGGAAAAGAGGATGTGCTGGAGGCACGCGAAGAGCAAGGTCAATACAAAAATTGAAAAACAATATGACGCGAATGGAGACGGCTGGCTGGAGGAATCAGAAGTAAAAGCTATGCTTAAAGCCAGGCATGAACTGATAAAGATAGAAGGCAAAACAAAAGTAGACAGTGCCATAGAAAAGGAATATGATATTAACAAAGATGGCGCAATAGATTCAGAAGAAGCAGCGGTAATGAAAAAAGATGCCGATTTCTAAACTTTTTGGAAAATATAAATCCGGTTTTACATTAGTTGAATTGATGATTTCTACGGCAGTTATGGTAGGAGTAGCAGTGCCTACCCTGATGCTATTTTTAAATTATCTTATATTGATGGATATAAATAAAAATACCACTATTGCTATAAATGACGCAAGCTGCATTTTGGAAAGCATAAGAGACGTAGACCCTTTTATGTTTGATAACATAACTAAGCCTGGCAATTATCCCCAGGGCCAGGACTTATCAAGCCGCATAGGGCCTAAAAAATTGAGAAACGAAGCCATCTATGTAACTTATCAGAACCCGAGCGCAGACCCATTAACAATAACAGTTACTGTAAACTGGCAGGATGAGGTTAGAATAAGGAATAGGACATTAAGCCTCGCTACCATGATGACGCAGCGTTAAGATATGCATAAAAAAGCCTATACGATTGCAGAGATGCTGGTTGTTTTAGCTATACTTGGTATTCTGAGCGGTTCAGCGTATCTTTTGTTTTCCAGCGGTAAATATACTATTGATTTTTTGGATACGCAAGCCACTCTTACAGATAACGCAAGAAGAGGGATGCAGGAGATAATAAGGGATTTATCAGAGAGCAATGCCGCTACGATCACCAAAGACATAGGCGGTTCGGTCCCGTATTTTACAGATCCTCTGAATAGCGAAATACATCAGGTGCTTATCTTTGCTTCTGCCAGGGGTAATCCTAATGATGGGCCGGAAGACATCGGCTATGACAACAATGATTATGTCCATCTGGGAGCTGATTATAAACCTAGCTGGCGTTCCGCAATCATTTATTGCGCATATGTTACTCCTGAAGGCATACAGCAGCTTAGCAAATATGTAGATTACGGCAGCCTAACCGCATACTATGCCAGTTTACCCGGCATATTCCCTTTAAGCGTATCCAGCATTACAGCTTCTTCAATAAATTTAATCCGCGGTGATGGAACGTTTTTAAGTATTCCTAGAGATTCCGGCACAGTAAAGGCTAACTATATTGCTTCGGAAGATGCGAATAATAATGATGCATTGGATGCAAATGAAAATGACGGCAATGTTACTCTGCCTGCAGATAATAAAGATAATATTTTGGATAGAGGCGCTGACTTTACTTTGACGACCAACCTTCTTCTTCTGAAAGTTAAATTATTTTTGAGAAAGCCTGAAACCTCTTTAACGCAAGGCACCAGATTTTTAACCGTTACTTTAGATGGCGCCTCAAAACTAAGGAATAAATAGGAGCCTAAAAATGAATAAAAATAAAATCCTATCGGATAATCAAGGCATGATTCTTATTGTTGTTTTTTTTGTTGTGCTTGTCTTATCTATTTTAAGCATAGGCATGATGTTAAGAATGACTACGGCAACAAGAGTAAACGAGCATTATAGGGATTCCACCGAGGCATTTTACCTTGCAGAGGCTGCTATAGACAAAGCTATTGCAAAACTACCTTCTAATACCGGTTCAGAAACAGGAGTTTCTTTAGGAGCGGGTAAATATTCTTTAGATATCTATACTATTACAGCCGGCAAAAAATGGAGGGTTACGGGATACGGATATGTTCCTGACCTGCCGCCGGCTAGCCGTACAGGTAAAAAGATAGAAGCTGTTGTGGAAAAAAAAGATTTAGGGGATAATTTTTGGAATAACGCTATTTATTCTTCAGGCGACATTAATTTTAAAGGCAGTTCCTATACTGTAAATGGCCAGGTGCGTTTCGCAGGCGATGTTACCGGAGATGTATCTAGTATACTGCCGGAAAATCTCATAGAAGATCCGTCTATCTCGCCGTTAGCATTATTGGATTTTACCAGTTTGAAAAATATAGCCATAAGCCAGATAAAGCCCAATGGCCAGAATAATCTCTATACTGCCAGCGATATAGCTGATAACAAACCTTTTCCTGCGTCTTTCTGGTTCGATGAGGCTAACAGTATCCCTAATGTTGTTTATGTGGAAGCAGACCTGATCATTACCGGCAATACTACTGCCGGAGGCTTTATTGTTGTGGGCGGAGACGTTATTGAGGATGTAGAATTAAAAGGCAACGTAACAATAGAAGGCTGCATATACACAAGAGGGTATTTTGAAAATAAAGGCGGCGGCAACGCTTTAAATGTGAATGGAGGAATCTGGGCAGGGAATTATGCAACACTGAGAGGCAATGCCAAGATCGACTATAATGAGACTTATATGGATGCAATCAGGAATAATATAGATCCCAGCACAGAGGCGCAGCTGGTTTCCTGGCGAGAAGAGAAATTAAATTGATTTCCTGCGATTTAACCAAGAATTTTATAATAGCGGCAAAACGTTTCCAGAATAGAATAGCTATAAAAAGCAAAATCTATGATAGGTGGGAACAGTTTACTTATAACGAGTTGCATAAGAAGGTAAGAGCCCTCGCATTTTTTTTATCTTCCATAGGCGTTAAAAGATCAGATAAAGTAGCGATTATTCTGGAGAACAGGCTGGAATGGCCTGTGATATTTTTTGCAATATCTTATGCAGGCGCAATAGCGGTTCCCATAGCCCCTGGCACGCCTCATAAAGACATATCTTTAATATTAACTAATTCAGAGTCCAGATTTATATTTATTCCGGAAGAAAATAGAGTTTTGCACGCCTTTTTAAAAACACTCGGTAGTATTGAAGAAATCATAACAGCGCCTTTTGAAAATTTTCAGGATGCGCCTGAATTTTTTAAGCCGGTTACAGCAGAACCCGATGACCTGGCAGTACTTTTGTATACATCCGGCACAACCCAGGAGCCGAAAGGGGTTATGCTCACACATAAGAATCTATGCGCAAATTTTAATTCTATAAATAAGCTCAAGCTTTTTTCGCCCATGGATTCTATCTTAGCCATACTTCCGTTTTTTCATTCGTATTCCTTAATGACTACATTGATAATGCCTGTATTTAGCGGGATAAAGGTTGTATACGCGCCTCCTGATTGGCCGGAAAAACTAACAGAGTACATGAAAGAAGCAAGGGTGAGTATTTTAATAGGCGTTCCGCAGATATTCAGCATGATGCACGGCCGTATGATGAAGAAAATGAAGGAGTTGCCGAATTTTTTGAAGCCTTTTGTAAAATTGCTCGCCAGGAGGGCTTTTGGGCCAAGGTTCAGGTTTTTTGTTTCAGGAGGCGCAAAACTCGATAAAAATATCACAGATGATTTTTTGAAACTTGGTTTAAAAATACTGGAAGGATACGGCCTGACAGAAACATCCCCTGTTGTGAGCATGAATCCTTTAAAATCTCCAAGGCCTGGTTCCTGCGGAAAACCAGTACCAGATGTCCAAGCGGACGTTATAAATAAAAACAGAGAAGGCATAGGAGAGATTGTTGTGAAAGGCCCCAATGTCATGAAGGGTTATTATAAAGACGAAGCAAAAACCAGAAGCTCTTTTAAAGACGGATGGCTTTTGACAGGCGACCTGGGGCATATTGACAGCGATGGTTACATATACATTACAGGCAGGTCTAAAGAAGTAATTGTCCTTAGTTCAGGGAAAAATATATATCCTGAAGAGATCGAAAAACATTATTCAAAAGCATCTTTTATAAAGGAGATGTGTGTTATTGGGGTAGCCAGGCAAAAAGGCGCAAGTAAAATAGAATATCTGCACGCTATTATTGCGCCTAAAGAGGCGTCTCTTGAAGATTTCAAGGAGGGTGAAGCAAGAGATGTAATAAAAAAAGAGCTCGAGGAGCTAGGAAAGGAATTGCCCGGGTATAAGCATATAATGGGGTTTACTGTTATAAAAGATAATCTTCCCAGGACTGTCTTGGGAAAGATAAAAAGATATGAGATAGAAAAGAAATTTTTCCCTATTATTCTGGAAGAGGAAAAGAGAAAAGAATCAATTTTATCAGAAGGAGAAAGGATTTTAGCGGAATCTGATATCGGGAAAAAGGTGATTTTTTGCATAAAAGAGGCATTAGATATCAGTACGCCGATAAAACTCAGCGATAGCATAGAGCTTGACCTGGGCGCAGATTCTCTTGGAGTTATAGAGCTTGCGTCCAGCATCGAAAAATGTTTTGGCGTAGAGCTGGATGAAGATATGTTACAAAGAGGCGTATCAACCGTAAGGGATTTGATTTTAAAAGTAAAAGAGGTGCTTGAAAATAAGACAGGAGAAAAACATGAATAAAGATAGTTTAATAAAACCTGATTTGCAATTTTCTATCGTGTGCGACAGCATAAGGAGAGAAGATAATGGCAAGATGATGTTTATAGGGATATTTGAGGTGATAGGCGCCAGGACTTTTCCAGCAACCCATCACGAGCTATTCATAGCCAACAGGTGGATCAAGGGTATGGGCAGTTTTACAGAAAAGACAAGGATTGTGAATTCAAAGGACAATAAGATTGTGGTGGAGACAGGAGATGTTAATTTTGAGCTTAAAGGCATAGATTCAAGCCACACTGTAATATCAAAATTTGTGAATATCATATTTCATGAACCTGCAAAATATCAGGCGGAGATTTTATTAAACGGAGAAATAGTAAGATATTATCCTTTAATAGTAGCTCAAGAACCGAATTAGGCCGCATGCAGCCTATGTTGTCAATACAGTCAGTCGTCTCTTGATTATGTTTAAAGATTATGATAGGATTACGTCATTATGAGAGTTGGGATGTATTATGGAAATAACGATGTGCGAGTTGAAGAAAAACTAAAGCCAAAGATAGGGCCAGGCGAACTTCTCGTAAAGGTAATGGCAAGCGGCATATGCGGCACAGATGTAGTTGAATGGTACCGCCGTAATAGAGTGCCGCTTGTGTTAGGCCATGAAATAGCAGGAGAGGTTGTAGAAATAGGAGACGGGGTAAAGCGATACAAAATCGGCGATAGGATTTCCGCATCGCATCACGTGCCTTGCGGAAAATGCCATTATTGTCTTAATGGCCATCATAGCGCGTGCGAGACGCTTCGCAAGACAAGTTTTGACCCAGGCGGGTTTTCTGAATTCTTAAGGATACCAGCTATAAATTTGGAAAAAGGCGGGGTATATAAATTGCCGGGCGGCGTATCTTTTGAAGAAGCGACTTTTATAGAGCCCCTTGCCTGCGCAATACGAGGCCAGAGGTTGTCCTGGCAAAGGCCTGGTAAGGGACAGAGCGTTGTTATAATAGGAAGCGGCGTATCAGGCATTCTTCATATCCAGTTAGCAAGGGTTAAAGGGTTTTCTAAAATAATCGCTACTGACATAAATGATTACAGGCTTAAAGAGGCGCGGAGATTTGGGGCAGACCACGTTATTAACGCAAAAGAGGATGTAGCGCTAAAGGTAAAGGATCTTAATAACGGCCGCCTGGCTGATTTTGTTATCTTGTGCGCCGGCGCAAGGCCTGCGATTGATCAGGCAATTAAATCTTTGGACAGGGGCGGAGTGATATTAGTCTTTGCTTCGGCAGATGAAGGTTTTAATCTTTTACTGCCGATGAATGATTTTTTCTGGAGGAGCGAAAGGTCTATTATATCCAGCTATGCGGCAAATCCGGATGAGCATCGAGAAGCGCTTAAATTGATTAAAAGCAGAAAGATTAATGTAAAAGATATGATTACTCATAGGTTTGGACTGGATGAAATTCAAAAAGGTTTTAAACTTGTCAACGAGGCAAGGGAATCAATAAAAGTAATAATAGAGCCGAATAAATAAGGAGGTCTGAGATGGATTGGGGCATGAAAAATAGAATATCTAGGATAATAAAACCTGAAATAGGCAGGACTGTTATGCTTGCAGTTGACCATGGTTATTTTTTAGGGCCTACTACAGGGCTTGAAGAGCCCAGTAAGATCATAGCCGAGCTAGTACCGCATGCTGATTCGCTCATGCTTACCAGAGGTATGCTGCGTACATCAGTAGACCCAAAATCCAGCGTGCCTATTGTATTAAGGGTATCAGGCGGAAACAGCATCATAGGCGATGACCTTTCAAACGAGACAATAACTGTTTCTGTGGAGGATGCAATACGGCTTAACGTGAGCGCTGTTGCGCTTTCCATATATGTGGGCGGCAAATACGAGCACCAGACTCTGAAAAACCTTGCTGCGCTTATAAACGAGTGCGAAAAATACGGCATTCCGGTTCTCGCTGTTACTGCGGTTGGCAAAGAAATGGCAAGGGATGCCAAATATTTAAGTCTAGCCTGCAGGATTGCGGCTGAGATTGGCGCGCATATGGTAAAAACATATTACTGCGAAGATTTTCAAAAGGTTGTAAAGAGCTGCCCGGTTCCTGTAGTGATTGCTGGCGGTAAGAAGATTCCAGAGAGAGATGCCCTGGAGTTGGCTTATAACGCTGTAAGAGATGGTGCAGCAGGCGTTGATATGGGCAGAAACATATTCCAATCTTCAGATCCCGTGGGCATGATAAAAGCAGTAAGAAGCATAGTCCACGAAAATGTAAGCGTTAAAAAGGCTTACGAGGAGCTGAATAAAGAAAGTCTTTAAATCTGTCATAAATGTAATGTTTTTAATGTTAGGTTACGCTTTAGCTCTGTCCAGCCCAGCAGGTTTCAAGGACGCAAAATTTCCCCAGCGAGGAAATTTTGCTCCGTTTTGACGCTCGC
>JAPLMD010000017.1 GCA_026387235.1 Candidatus Omnitrophota bacterium | reverse complement strand
AAGACCTAAAAAAATAACAGGAACCGGACAAGGACTTTCTATTTGCAAGGGAATTATTGAAGCTCATGGCGGAAAGATTATGGCCAAAAATAATCCTGATAGAGGTATGGCATTTATTATTACGATTCCTTTAAATTAATATTGGACTTATGACAGAGAAAAAAAGCCTGAGGATTCTTATAGTGGATGATGAAAAAGCTATTAGATGTTTCTTGAAAGCATCACTTTCTTCATATGGCTATAATGTTTTTGAAGCTGCAGCGGGGATAGAGGCGACAGAAAAGTCGATATCACTGCATCCAGACGTAATTATTCTCGATCTTGGTCTTCCTGATATTGATGGGATAGAAGTGCTTAGAAAAATCCGCAAAAGATCAAAGGTACCCATTATTATTTTATCAGTAAGAGAAGACCCAATGGATAAAGTTTCAGCTCTTGATGCCGGAGCTGATGATTATCTTACAAAACCTTTTAATACTAAAGAACTTCTTGCTCGTCTTAAAGCAGTGATGCGCCGTCTTTTACCTTCGGACAAAGACGAAATTTTTAAAATGGGTAAACTTTTAGTAGATATAACAAAACATCAGTTGACAGCTGATGGAAATCAGGTAGATTTAACACCTACAGAATACGATATTTTAAAGCTTCTTATTCTAAATGCCGGTAAGATTGTTACCCATAAGCAGATTCTACGGGAGGTCTGGAATAGGAGTGAAGACTTGGAAGGTGTTTTGCATCTTTTGCGGGTGACTATTAGTAACTTGCGCAGCAAGATAGAACCTAACCCTAACCAGCCAACCTATGTTTTAACGGAACCAGGCATTGGATATCGTCTTTATTCAGGAGATTGATTTTCTAAGCTTAGTTTTTTTAAATCCCGCCTATATACTATCATTTTTGACCTTTTATTGACTTGTTCTGCTGTTAATTCGCATGTAAACTAAATAGTAAGAATTATAAGGGTAATAGACTATAAACTGCCTTCACGGCAGTTTTTTCTTATACCTAAGAGAGTTAAAAGTATGAACAGGGCATCTTCTATTTGGAAAAAATTCACACCTTATCAGTTGATAGTGTTAGGATATCTTTTAATTACAGTTATAGGCGCATTTCTGCTATCTCTCCCAATATCATCAGCTAAAGGCGTATACCAATCATTTCTTGACGCATTATTCTTAGCGACCTCTGGAATAAGCACGACAGGACTAACAGTTGTTGATGTTGGAAGTTATTATTCGCTGTTCGGACAAATTGTGCTTATGGGTATTTTTCAAATAGGGGGCATAGGATACATGACCTTTATTGTTTTTATGATGTATCTTTTAGGCGTAAAGACTTCAATCAAGACTAGTATTGTGGCAAAAGAGTCCTTGGCAGGCGCAAATGCAGAGTTATTTAAAAAGTTTTTTCGCGCAGTTTTACTATATACCTTTATTTTTGAATTTAGCGGGGCTGTGATTCTTGCTTTATTTTGGATGAAAGAATATTCAGTTAAATATTCTATTTATCTAGGCATTTTTCACTCTATTTCCGCTTTTTGCACTGCGGGTTTCTCAGTCTTTCCAGGCAGTCTAATGAAATATCAACATAGTACGCTAGTAAATATTACAATTATAGTTGTTTCTTTGGCGGGTGGTATAGGTTTTTTCGTTTTGAAAGATTTGAATATTTATGTAATAAAAAAATTCAAAAGACAGTATCCATGCAGATTAACATTGCATACTAAAATTGTTTTGATAGTTACGTTTATAGTCATATTGGTAGGCGCTATGGTAATATTTTTATCAGAAACCTGGCCTAAGGCAATGAGTAATTATGGAAAAATGTTAACTTCTCTATTCCAGGCAGTTTCTGCCTCAACGACTGACGGGTTTAACACAATTGATATAGGGAAAATGAGCGCAGTAAGTTTAACTACTATAATGTTTCTCATGTTTGTAGGAGCGTCTCCAGGAAGCACCGGAGGGGGAATTAAGACAACAACACTTGCCATAGTGCTCATTTTTTTATATTCAGAATTGCGGGAAAGAAGAAGTAATGTATTCAAAAGAGAAATCTCTGATAGATGTATTCGTGACGCTATTGTAGTATTTTCATGTTTTATGCTAGCGGCTTTTTCAGCTATAACGATATTAACCATTACAGAAAAGGCATCTTATATTCAAATTTTATTTGAAACATACTCAGCTTTAGGAAATACCGGCCTTTCAGCTGGAATTACTTCTAACCTAAGCAAAATAGGAAGGCTAGTCTTGATAATTACAATGTTTATAGGAAGGGTTGGGCCATTGGTTATCGCTTATGCTATTTTGTCCAATACTAAACAGCTTGATTTTAGATATCCTAAAGAAGATGTTTTTGTAGGCTGAATATTTTACCAAGTCCACCTTTCCGGGATGGACATCCTGTAAGCTTTTATTTCTTAAAGAGTCACGAAATTTACCTCTGTAAAATAGCGGACAAAATGGACAAATTCTGGCTATAACTTTATCTCTGATTTGCCAATTTTCTTGCGCCGCAAAAGTCTTTGCGGCATCAAGCAAAAAATAACCGCCAGTCGGCATTTTTTGCTTGATATTCGGCGTTATGTTCTATTTGCGTTAAGAGATAGAGTTATAACTTACACAGCTTAGCGAAGTGAAGGACCTTCCTTATAAGTTGCGAATTAAGAATTAGACCCATCTGTAGATTTATTTGAAAATAAGCTTTTTATAGGGCATACTTATATACAAAATAATAGGATCAGATAAGAAGGTATTATGGATAAGGTCGGAAAATTCATACTCAGCATGATTATTATTTTTATGGCAACACCACTCTGTGATGATAATATATTAGAGCCAATACCTATGATAAAGCATGTTGAAGATGCGAGTTTTTGTGACTGCGTAAATACCGTAAAAAGAGATACAGAAGATGATGCTGATACATTACGAGCCGAGTGGAAAGAGGCGCTGGGGGTTGATATCTTCTTTGCGTACTTTAAAACAAAAGAAATAACGAATAAAATAGAAGAAAAAAGCAAGTTTAAGTTATTTAGTATGCGCGGCAAGGCAACAATCAAAAAAAATTCAGCGACTTATGCTTTTAGTCGTAAATTCTAGCAAAGCAAGAAGATGTAAATACCCCCTAATTTATCTCTGTAAAATAGCGGATAAATTGGACAGTTTTATCTATAACTTTGTCTCTGATCAGCAGACTGCGACTGAATAAGGAGCAGTCGAATGGGCCA
>JAPLMD010000045.1 GCA_026387235.1 Candidatus Omnitrophota bacterium | reverse complement strand
CGCGGGACGAGCAGCGCCTCGAGAAGTTCGAGGTTCTTCGGTTCGTCGTCAACACAGAGAATCGTCGGCTTTTTATCGGTCATAATGTCTCCTTGAACATCAACCACAGTTTATGGTCGTCTCACCGGACGCCGGTATTTTTTAACTGGAAATGACGTAACTCTTTGACAGATGAAGATTTACTTTTTGTCTCCCACGAAGAGACGAACATATCGTTACTTATGCTTTTATCGCTCTTAAAAACCGGTGATATTTTTTGCACCGGCCACAGTACCTTGTCCGCCATAGGGAAAAGTATATTATTTTCTTTGTCAATGTGTTGAGTAAAAAGCACGATGTAGCTTTCGCCATTCTCTACGATTTTTACTGAGGATGGCTTTGATCAGAACTCATTGAGTCACTTTTCTGCCCAACACTTCCCTGCTGACTAGCTTGATTCTTGAGCTGGATATACTCATCCTTAGTTATTTTCATCTCCCTGTAGTCTTTTTCAATTTTTTTCATTTTATCTTCATACTCGGTCCGTGAGCCGGAAGATGCAGTAACCACACAGCCGCTCAAAAATATTAACATAAGAAATATCCCTGTTAGATTTTTCATTAGTGTATATAACATATCTGACCTCCTTCTTAATAGTGGCTTAACGCTAACTCATTTTTATTATCTTTGAAAACCGGAAATTTTTTGCACCAGGTTCAAGAGGAAACCTCTTTAATTTACATAGATCAATTATAGACTCAATACTTTTATATATCAAGAATATTTTGGATTTAGAGAGAATTTATAGCGGATTACTGGGGTGGTAAAAACAAAATGGGCGCTGTCCCAATTTTAATGTTAATATAACAGGTGGCAAGCAGCTACCTTTTTTCTTCGATAATTATTTTGCTAATGTCGTGCGTGTGAGTGTCGAGCTTACCTTTTTTCAAGTCTTCTTTGGTTTTCTCAGCCAATAAGCCATACTTTTTCTGAATCCTAGCCAAATCCTCATCTGTGAGCTTTTCAATGTCCATCATTTCGTTATGAGCGCCTTTGGTAGCACGAATGATTTCGTCAAGTTTAAGCTGAATCGCAATGGTGTGACGATTTTGGCTGTTTTGAATGATAAAAAGCATGATGATAGAAATAATCGCCGCAAGAGTACTGATGATGAGTTGCCATGTTTCATTGAAATGAAGCGGCAGCCCAAATAGACCCCAAACCAAAATAATAAAAAATGCTAAGAAACACGTGAATGGTTGCGCAGCTTTGTTGGAAAGCCATTTTGTGACCATTGAGAAATATTCCATATGTTATTATTTTAGTGGAAGAAGAAAAATAAATCAATTGTACCATGGTATATACCCCAATAAATTTCGCTGTCAAGCGGGGTGACGAGACATTATTATTGGATTAAGGGTTTAGATTTTTGCACGGGCAAGAGATAATTCTATCTTAAAAACCATAGCAATCCGGGTTTTGATTATATAAAAAATATAAATATAGCTTTTAGCCGCAGAAACCAAAGTGCTATCTTTTAAAAACTGGTTATATTTTTTGCACCGGTCGCTTTGAAACGTATTGAGGATTTGCCTGATCGAAGAGATATGAAGTATTCGAGGATTTTTTCGGCAGTCTGTTTCGTTCGAAAATGCTGGCTCACGATCGAGGCCGCAACAAATAAATAATACAACAAAAACCACCTTCAATAATCATAAAACACCTTTCTTCATTGTGTTTTATAATTGTTGCGTTAATCATTGTTTACAAACAGTGCCTGTTTCGGCTTTTGTGAAAGATTTATACGGACCTTCTTTTTCCAAAAATAAAAATGACGATCGATAATATCAAAAATATGAAAAACAAAATCTTAGCGATCTCTATGGCCGAACCGGCGATCCCCGTAAACCCCAACAGTGCCGCAACAATGGCAATAACGAAAAATGTAGCAGCCCAACCTAACATAAATTCCTCCTTCCTCTATATTTGCTTTTTGTCTGATGACATGAACATCTACTATCTCTAGGTGCTCATGATGTTTCGGCCGGCTTTGCGATTCCTTACTCTTCCTTTCCCACCTGATGTCTTTGCAGCCCGTTGTTTTGCCGCCGTCATTCTTCCCCCTCGACTTTTCTTTGCCATCTTTCTCACCTCCTTTATTTTACAATAATATTTTAGGGGAATTCCGAAATGAAATCAATTGTACCGAGGTATAATCGTGGGTTTTTATTGTGTCGTGTAGGAAGATTTTAAACTGCGCGTCCTTAAACCGCACCCATACCCCTTTGGGGGATAGAACGCGGATAGACTGTGGCCGCTTTAGTTATTCCGCTAAGGCTGCCCAGAAAGGGCTCATCATAAAAACACTCTCTATAAACAGGTAAACAAAAAGGCTATTGACCATATCCGATCAATAGCCTTTAAACTCTCCCATTATACGAGGAGAGCGATATTACTGGGGTCCTTGAAGAGATTTGAACTGTAAACTTAACCCCTCTTCCTTTTTTAGTGCTTTAAACTTAATTATACTTAATCCTATGCCCTATTCAATCAAAATTTTAGCTATTTCTGGTTCCTCTATGGATTTAAGATTATCCAGAATCTTTTTCTGCCATTTCTGAGGCATAGAGTTAAATATAGATTTTACTATTCGCACTTCTTCCTTATTAAAAAGGGCTTTGAGAATTTCTATGGCCGTATTCTTATCTTTTAAAGCTTTATCCTCTTTTGACCTTCTACTAAATATTATTAATTTATGCAAGGCAAAATTTGCAGGATGAGGCACATTAATGTAGAAGTCTTCTACTTTTACGCGAATAACATTATCTGTCAAGAAACTCAAAAATCTTAAAGGCGTGGCATTCATACCTAATTGTGGAAGTTTATATGGCTTGTCGCTTCCTCTGCCTTTTTCCGGAACTAAAAACTCTACTATAAGATCAGGATGATCCAGCTTTATATAGCCCTTACTGCCTTTAAATTCTATTACAAAACCAAGGTCTTCTAGTAATTTCGGTATATCCACTTCTTTTTTGATTCTCGCGGGAATCGGCACAAGAAAATCTATATCTCTTGTTTTAATAGTAGCTATATCTATATATGAAATATTTTCAAAATAGCCTTTATAAAAATAAAGGCACCAGCTGCCTATTAAAATAAGGCCATCCAGAATACCCGCTTTATTAAAACGCCTTAAGACCTCAAAGCACAATTTATATTGATTCTTTTCCACGAAGAGTCCCTTTTAAAAACTTGACCTGCTTTTTAACCCGTGACAGTAATTTTCTATATTTAGCCCTTAAGACTTTTGCTTCCTGATATTTATTTCTTTCAGCTTCTGAAATTTTTCCTTTATAGATATATTTTACCTTTTTGCCAACTCGCTGCGCTAAATAACAATAACTATGCCCTCTTATCTTTTTTTCAGCAATACATCCTTTGGGCAATTCATTTAATGCCCTTTCATATTCCTTTTTCATGCGCAAGGAATTTTCAAGCTCTTCTTTCAATACGCCTTTTATCACACCCATTTTAACTCCTCCTGTTACCTAACATACTACTAAATAGTATGCCTTGTTAGGTAACAAATGTCAAGAAATAAGTTAACCAACGAAAGCGCTATCTATAAAATCTGTTGGTTAATTGCGAGGTTTACACTCCTCTCTCTTCTTTAGTATTCCTCACCTTTAGTTTATGGCAGAATCAACAGCAGAAATAAGCGCGTTATTGCGTGAATATGCCATAAACTAGCGCCCATAAACTAAGAGAGGAATTGGCCTATTTCTTTAAAATTCTCTAGCAAAATTACTCTCTTTCCCGACGATGATCTTGTTATGAAATATTTCAAAAATCTCCTACGGAAATAATGCCCTAAGTCCTAGGAACATCGACAGATAAAAAATCCCCGACAGGTTGCCCCGTCGGGGATTTGTCCTAACTCATTGTGCCATATAGAGATAGGATATACTGGGGTGGATGACGGGATTTGAACCCGCGACACCTAGAGCCACAGTCTAGTGCTCTATCCAAGCTGAGCTACACCCACCGTAAAAGGTCAGGATCTATTAAAAAGTAAACTCAATAGATTTGTCTGAAGATTATCAATCTTTATTGCTTTATTTTTAAAATCAAGGCCTAAAATAAAACTCGCTACCAGAGGCGTTGATATCCTACGAGCCGCGTCTTTCAATATTATATCATTTATTCTGCAAAAACAATCCGCTTTTAAATCATTTTTTGACATAAGAATTTTAGTGTCCAGATTCAGATTACCGTTTGTGACTCTATCTTTTAAATAATTCTGATATGCTTCTCCAAGAGTCTCCAACGCTACATCAGTAGCCTGAAGTTTCGCTTTTATGATAGACTCCCTCGTTATTAAGCCTCCTATACGTAAAGGCGACAGGACATCTGAACCATGATTTTTAATAAAGCCTGCTGCTTTAAAACTAAAAGGCTTGTTTCCTGCGATATATATATGCGGGCTCTTAAAATTTCCGTTGATTTTAACAAATTCAAATTTATTCTCATTTCCAAGGTCGTAAATAAGTGTTCCGTTTTCTACATCTATCCTTAAAACATAAAACAAGGTTTTTGAATCTCTTGGAGCGCCTTTGAACGTATCGTTTTTTAAAGCATTGAAGCCTGCGAAATTATCGTCTTCCCCTTTTTTTATTTTTACAACGGGATCCACAATTCTTATGTTTGAGAATATAAAAACCTTCTTCAGAAACATAGACTCAGGACTCGGATAAACATATACCTTTGAAATATTTACTGTGTCATTTATTTTTATGCCCTTTAGCTCCAGGCAGAGCGGAAAGCTTATTCTCATATGAGCTATGGAGAGCTTTGCGCCAAAGCTTTTTTCAAGGGTGCCTGTAACAAATGATTTCAAATTGCCGGCAGCATAGTTGTAGCCGAAGAAAAGAGCCAGCGCTATAAGAAATATGCCAAGTATATATAATCTTTTTTTGATTAAATGTTTCATATCTTATCCTTAAAACTGCCCCATATTATATCTGTATTAAACCAATCTAACAAGCAAATTTTTTAAGAACCCTTTGGATGGATAATGTATTGACTTTTATGGACATAGTTGATAAAATTTAAATTTACACGGGGCGTGGCTCAGTTGGCTTAGAGCACCTGCTTTGGGAGCAGGGGGTCGCTGGTTCGAGTCCAGCCGCCCCGACCATTCTATTCGTCCCTGTAGCTCAGTTGGATAGAGCATCTGCCTTCTAAGCAGAGGGTCGCCTGTTCGAATCAGGCCAGGGACGCCAAATTTCCGAAGGAAATTTGATACTGAAGCGGCGTTAATCAATCCGACGTATAGAAGGATTGTAGCCGCTGAAGTGCCATCTTTTATAGCCTATGCGCAGAAAGAAAATTTTATTAAACTTTCTTATAATAACGGCTTGTTTCGTTGCGCTTGGAGTATCCGCATTAAATATCTTCCTCTGCACAATGGCAAGGCCTCTATTGCAGGAAAGGCTTTCCGTTATTCTTAAAAGAAAAACAGAAATAGGCTCATTATCCTATTTTACCCTTAACGGCCTGACGATAAGAGACTTGGTAATCTGGAATGTGACAAACGAACATCCTCTTTATCATTTCAAAGAACTTAAAATAAAGCCTTCTATAAATGCCCTTATATTCGAAAAAAAACTGAGGTTCCGAAGCGAGTTGTCTCCGACTAAAAATTTCAAAGCGCAGATCGACGCCATAGGAAGCTATAGTTTTAAAGCAAGTGACCTTTTTATAAAATTCAGGCTCAGAAATGTGCCTTATGCAGAAGACCTTGGGACCCTCTACGGCACCCTGAGATTATGCAAAAAGCCTGACCTTAAAAAAGACGAATTGCCTACGGATCTGCTGGAAATCGCATTTACTTCTCCAAAAATACTTCTCGCGGCAAAACTAAGCATCATAAATAACCAGGGCAAGACAGAGATACGCGGGAAAATTCTGGCGCCCTTTATAAAAACAGATAAGTACCAAGTAAGCAATATTGACGCTGACCTGGTTCTCATAGGAGATAAATTATACATATACAATCTCTATTCTGACTTTTATAAAGGCGTTTTACGTATGGATAGTTACATGGACATGGATAATCCAATACCGCCTTTTTCCATTAACGCAAATATCAACAACATGGATGTATATGATTTTTCCACCAAATCTTCCATTGTAAAAAAAGAAGTAAGCGGCACATGCAACGCAAATATCAAGCTTAAAGGCATTATGGGAGTTACTAATTCCATTTATGGAAAATCATGGGTTGAAATAAAGAACGCTAACCTCTGGGAAACAAACTTATTTAAAGGCGTTGCCGCAGTCTTGTTTATCCCAAAATTAGACAATGTTGTTTTTACTTATACATCCGGCTCATTCCAGATAAAAAATAGCAGTTTCTATACTGATAATTTCAAGCTGGTAAGCAACGAAATGATATTGGACATAAAGGGAAGCTTGGGATTCGACAATACAGTAGACGCCGCTGTGAAGATACGCTTGAAAAAAGAACTAATACTGGAATCCTCATGGCTTTCAAAGATATCCAGCATCCTGCTGGAAAGCGCTGGCTGGTTTATGGGAAGCGTTAAAATCACAGGCAACATGGAAGAGCCTGTATTTACTGTGAATCCTATCGGCGTGGGGAATATTTTTGACAAGGTTAAAAAAACTATAGATAAAGTGAGAGATATTTTGAAATAATCTTTTTCGCTTTGACAAGCGCCTTGCTTCTGTGACTTATCTTATTTTTCCAGGCAGGATCCATTTCGGCAAAGGTTTTTTTGCAGCCATCAGGTATAAATACCGGATCATATCCAAAACCATTATCCCCTTTTGATACAAAAGATATCTTTCCATTGCATACCCCTTCAGCTATTCCAATAACCCTGCCTTTATCAGCTGCCGCTATTACGCATTTAAAACAGGCTTTTCTTCGGACAAGAGGGACGCCTCTTAAAAGCCTGAGGAGTTTTTCGTTATTGCTTTTATAAGTAGCTCCTTTTCCTGAGAACCTGGCAGAATATACTCCGGGATCGCCGTCTAAATATTCAACCTCAAGCCCTGAATCATCCGCCACTGCGAATTTTTTAAGAAACTTTGAAACCTGAACTGCTTTTTTTATAGCATTATCTTCAAGGGTCTTGCCATCTTCCATGATCTCGGGAACGCCTTTGAATGAGTCCAGCGAAAAAACCTTGACCGGAAAGCTTTTAAGAAGCGCTTTTATTTCTCTAAGCTTATCCTTATTTCTGGTAGCAACGACTAGTTCCATTTTATATTATAATCTGATTAGTTTTTTCTGAAAGCCTATGAGATCATCTACGCCGCTTTTCGCGAGGTTTATAAGATCGTTCAGATCCTTTGCGGAAAAAGGTTTTTTCTCAGCTGTGCCCTGAACCTCTACCATTTTCCCGGAACCCGTCATGATAATATTCATATCCACTTCAGCGCCTGAATCCTCTTCGTAATTAAGATCCAGGCATTTCTCGCCGTTCACGATTCCTACGCTTATGGCAGCTACATAGTCCGCAAGGGGTATTGAATTTATTATTTTCTCATTTTTCAATTTTCTAAGCGCGTCTGCCAGGGCAATAAAGCTCCCCGTAACACTGGCTGTTCGCGTGCCGCCGTCTCCCTGTATCACGTCGCAGTCTATCCAGATAGTCCTCTCGCCTAATTTTTTTAACTCAGCGATAGAACGCATGCTTCTTCCTATTAATCTTTGTATCTCCTGTGTCCTGCCGCTTTGTTTGCCCCGCGAAGCTTCTCTATCTATTCTGGATTTACACGAACGCGGAAGCATGCCGTATTCCGCAGTTATCCATCCTGAACCGGTATTTCTTAAAAATGGCGGGACTTTATCTTCCACAGAAGCGCTGCATATAACCTTGGTATTGCCCATCTCTATCATGCAAGAACCTTCTGCGAATTTAAGAACATTCCTCTTTATCTTGACTTTTCTCATCTCGTCTAATCGCCTTCCATCATTCCTCATAATACCTCCGATTTTTACTTCGTAAAAATCGCCCCGAGCTGCCATAACACCAAAATATCTGCGGCGAGGGGCTTCATAATATGCTAACTATTGCCGGGAAATCTTCTACTTCTAATCTGTAGATTGCCTCAGGCCCTAAATCTTTATACGCTATAACTTCCGCTGATTTCACTTTTTCTGATAAATACGCGCCTGCGCCGCCTATTGTAATAAAATACACTGCTCCATGTTTCCTTATCGCTCTATTTACCTCTTCTGACCTTTCGCCTTTACCTATCATCCCCATAAGGCCGTGTTTTAACAATAAAGGCGTAAAAGGGTCCATCCTGGAGCTTGTAGTAGGGCCGCAAGAACCTATAACTTCGCCGATTTTTTTAGGCGTAGGCCCTGTATAATATATTGTCTCGCCTTTTAATGAAACTGGAATTTTCTTGCCTGATTTTAAAGTATCTGCGAGCCTTTTATGCGCTGCGTCTCTGGCAGTTAAAAGAGAGCCGCTTAATAAAACCTGCTCTCCCTGCCTGAGCGTCTTTATAACATCCCTAGTAAGAGGTAAAGATATTTTTCTCATATAGTAGCTTCTGCGGTACGGGTAGCGTGACAGCTTATATTTATAGCTACAGGCAGTCCCGCTATGTGCGTAGGATAAGTTAATATACTCACGCCAAGCGCTGTAATATTACCCGCAACGCCTATCGGCCCGATTCTGAGATCATTAACCTTTCTCAATATGCTTTTCTCAAGCCTTGCGATATGTTTATCTTTATTGGTTTTTCCAAGCGGCCTGAATATAGCTTCTTTTGAGAGAGACACTGCCTTATCAAGGGTTCCGCCTATGCCTATACCTATATATACGGGCGGACATGGCCTGGAACCTGCATCTCTTACGGCATCTAAGATAAATTGCTCTATGCTTGAAATCGGAACAGTCGGCCTGAACATCCTGGTTTTACTTACATTCTCGCAGCCAAAACCCTTCGCAACAACTTTTATGTTAATCTTATTCCCCGGAACTATATCGGTATAAATAATAGAAGGCAGGTTTGTATTTGTATTTTTTCTTATCAGGGGGTCATTTACAATTGAATTCCTGAAATAACCTTCTTTATACGCAAGGGCCACGCCTTTATTAACCGCCTTTTTAAGATCTCCTTTTACAATTAAAGATTGCCCTATCTTTAAATATACAACTGCCATGCCCGTGTCCTGGCAGATAGGCATCATCTTCTTTTTGGCAATAGCTGCATTTTTAATGATTATGTCCAGAACGTACCTGGCTTTTTCTCTGGTTTCGTTTTTCCTGGCAAGCTTCAGGCCAGAAAGTATGTCTTGCCTCAAAGACGTATTTGCCTTGATAAACAAATCTTTTACCGCATCTCTTATTAATCCAGAATCTATTGCTCTTATCATCTTAAACCTAATATCCTGTGAACCTGAGGTATTAATCTTACGTTATTCAACGCAGAATTTGCCGTGTTTAAAAATCTGCCGGCAGATTTTATTTTCTGCATCTTATTATTTATAGTCGCAGGCTGAAGTATAAAAAATATGTCCTTATTTATGCCTTTTATTACAGATACCGCCTTTTTTATATCAGACATCGACGTCTTATCTGTAATAACTGCTTTTACAAAAACCTTTTTTCTAACAGCTTCTTCAAGAAAACCTGCATGGGCTTTCCAATAAGCCCCAAGCCCCGTAGAAGACGGAAGCTTTATATCCATGCTTATTATATCTAAAAAATCTATAATCTCCAAAAGTTTATTTTTCAATATCCCATTAGTTTCAAGATATACGATAAAACCTTTTTTCTTCAAGTAAGGCAGAACTTCTGTTAAAAAACCCGCATATAAAAGCGGTTCTCCGCCCGTGAGAGAGACTACCTTGTTATTTTCCTTTATGACAGCGCCTATAAGTTCCTGCGAAGAATATTCCTTGAATTTATCTTTCCGGGCCTCATCGCAATATCCGCAATTTATATTGCACCCATGAAACCTGACAAATGTCTGAACCTGGCCAACGTAAGGCCCTTCTCCCTGAACCGAACTGAATATTTCCGCTATTTTAGCCTTAATCACAGAATCCTTTGGCGCGGAGCCTGCACGCGTCGCATACGCCGCAAGGTTTGCTCCCACCTTTATAGCAGGACCAAGTTAGGTTAAAATCTACGCCTAATCCGGCGCCAAGCCTCACTATGTCTTCTTTTGTTTTGTGCAATAACGGCACAACTATTTTTATGCCCCTTGCCTTTGTAGCTTTCTTAAAAAGTTCGTTAAATTTCCTGTAATATTCCGGCCTGCAGTCAGGATAACCTGAAAAATCTATTGCATTCGCGCCTATGAAGACTGCTTTTGCTCCTATTGCTTCAGCATAAGAAAGGCCGAAACTTAAAAAAATTGTATTTCTGGCAGGGACATAAGTAGGCGGGATATTATCTCTGCCTGAAAATTTTCTATTTTCAGGGACCTTGATATTTTTATCCAGAAGCGCGCTTTTTTTCCAAGGAAGGGATATTTTCAAAATAACGCAGGTTGATTTCGCGCTCTCGGCTATTTTTTTTGCGAATAATATTTCTTTTTTATGCCGCTGTCCATAATCAAACGTAAGGCAGCTTGCCTTGTATCCATTTTTTTTAGCAATAAAAAGCGTAACGGCTGAATCCATGCCGCCTGATAATAACACAACAGCCTTTTTCATAATTTTACGCCCTTGGGTGAACCTTATCGTAGATTGCTTTCAATCTCTCAGTAGTTACGTGCGTATATATCTGGGTAGTGGAAAGATTTGCATGGCCTAAAAGTTCCTGCACTGATCTTAAATCCGCGCCCCTGTCCAGCATATGAGTGGCAAAAGAATGCCTTAACGAGTGAGGAGAAATATTCTCATTAAGGCTGGTCTTATGGATATACTTATGAACTATCCTTCTTACAGCCCTGTCGCTCACGCGCCTTTTGCTTTTATTAAGAAATACGGGTTTCTTTTCATTTATATCGCTCACTCCTATCTTTTCAAAATAAGCCCTTATAGCTCTCAACGCCTTGTCTCCTATAGGCGCGAGCCTTTCTTTTTTTCCTTTTCCGTATACCTTTAATACCCCGCTTATAAAATCAATGTCCTCTTTATCCAGGCCCGCAAGCTCACTTACTCTTATCCCTGTCGAATAAAGCGTCTCCAAAATAGCCCTGTCGCGCAAGCCTATAGCATCAGAAGAATCCGGGGATTCCAGGAGTTTCGCAACATCATCTACGTTTAAAAATAAAGGCAATTTCTTCTCTATCTTAGGCGTTGACAGGCTGACGCTGGGATTGGTTTTTATAAGTCCTTCTCTGTAAAGAAATTTAAAAAAACTCCTGAGGCAAGCCATCTTTCTGGCTACGGATCTCCTTGCAAAATTCTTCTCCTTCATCCTGGCTAGAAAAAGTCTCACGTCCAGATGAGTAATTTGCTCTATAGGTTTATCTTTTACTGATTCGCTGAATTCTCTGAGGTCTATCTTATAGTTAGTTACGGTATGATCCGAGGCGTTTTTTTCAATCTGCAGATAATTGATGAATTTATGCACATATCGATCAAGCATCTTCTCCCTCTAACGCGCTATCTTCGTTATTCTGGGAAGGAAGCCTGCGGGATATATGATGGCATTTTGGATAATTAGAACAGCCGTAAAAATGCCTGCCTCCTTTGGAGCGGCGCTCTACGAGCATCCCGCCGCAGTCAGGCTCAGGGCATTTCACGCCCGTAGGTATGGCTTTAGCAAACCTGCAGTTAGGAAAATCGGAACAGCTTAAAAACCTTCCGAGCCTTCCCCACTTTATAACCATGGGCTTGCCGCATTTTTCGCAAATCTCTGAGGTTTTTACAGCTTCCCCTTTTACCTTGCGCATATTTACTTTCGCGTGCTCCACGTCTTTTTCAAAAGGCGTATAGAATCTTTTAAGAACTTCTACGCTCTTTTCTCTGCCTTCTTCTATCTCATCCAGCTCTTCTTCCATTTTGGCTGTAAATTCCATATCCAGAATCCTGGGAAAACTTTTCATTAGAAGATCTGTTACCACCATGCCCAGTTCAGAAGGACAGAAATACCCTTCTTTTCTTTTTACATAATTGCGGGCAATGATAGTCTGAATGATAGGCGCGTACGTGCTCGGTCTTCCGATACCATCTTCTTCAAGGGCCTTTACAAGAGACGCGTCTGAATATCTTGGAGGAGGCTTTGTAAAGTGCTGATTTGGATTCAGCTTTAGAAGGTCCAAGACTTCTCCTGCTTCTAAAAAAGGAAGCAATCTTTCTTCTTCTTTCTCTTCCTCATTTTCCTGATAAACAACGCTGAAACCCTGGAATACTTTTTGCGAACCATTGGCTTTAAAAATACATCTTCCCGCCTTTATCTCAACGCTCACCACATTAAATACAGCAGGCGTCATCTGGCTGGATATAAAGCGATTCCATATCAACGTGTAGAGTTTATGCTGGTCCAGCGTGAGGAATTCCTTTATGCTGCTTGGCTCTCTCAGCGGCAGCGCAGGCCTTATTGCTTCATGCGCCTCCTGAGCGCTTTTCTTTGCTTTGTATACGTTCGGCATGCTTGGCACAAATTCAGCGCCATATTTTTCAAGTATGTATTTTATTGCGAAATCCTGCGATTCTTTTGAGACTCTCACGGCATCCGTACGCATGTAAGTTATAAGACCTACATTGCCCTCGCTCCCTATCGGCAAACCTTCATATAATTGCTGCGCCACCTTCATTGTTTTAACAGCCTGGAATCTGAGTTTATAAAATGCCTCTTGCTGAAGTTTGGAGGTTATAAAAGGCGGCTGGGCGTATTTTCTTTTTTCCTTTTTCTCAACTTTCTCAACTATAAACTTTTCCTTTTCAATTTCAGCTACCAGACTCATAGAATTGCTTTGATTCTTAAGGTCTATTTTTTTATCTTCTATCTTATCTAACTTGGCAATAAATTTAGAATTTTCTACGTCCTTCTTTTTGAGCTCCGCCTCTATGTCCCAGTATTCTTCCGGTACAAAAACACGAATTTCATTCTCTCTGTCCACTACAAGCCTCACTGCAACTGACTGGACCCTGCCTGCCGAAAGGCCTCTACCAACCTTTCTCCATAATAGCGGGCTGATGCTATAACCCACCAGCCTATCCAGAATCCTTCTTGTCTGCTGAGCGTCCACCATGTTCATATCTATATTGCCGGGCTTATTAATAGCTGCTTCTATCGCAGTCTTTGTAATTTCATGGAACGCGATCCTGTGAATCTTTTTCTTCTTGCCTAGAAGATTTGCAAGATGCCAACTTATTGCCTCTCCTTCTCTGTCAGGATCTGTTGCCAAAAATATATCGTCTGCTTCAGCTGCTGCTTTTTTCAACGTGTCCACTATCTTCTTCTTACCAGGTATCATTATGTATTCAGGAGTAAAGTCCTTTTCTATGTCTATGCCCATCTTTGACTTAGGCAAATCCATTATATGGCCCATTGAAGAAGTAACGGTAAAATTTTTACCGAGTATTTTATTTATAGTATTGGATTTTGCGGGCGACTCTACTATAACAAGCGATTTTGCCATCTCAATTCTCCATTCTAAATTTTAACAAAATTCTTTCCGGGCAGCTGTTTTACGAACTTCTTAATCTCCAGGTCTAATAATATTTTAGCGATTCTATTAAGCGCGATGCCGCTTTCCAGGCATATATCATCGATATACTTAGGATCGCTGGATAATAAAGTATATACTAAACTCTCATCTTTGTCCAATGCAGAACCTTCTATTTGACTTCGCCCGCCATTGTTTCTGCGGCGGGCGAAGCCGGATAGATTTAGCTCTTCGAGAATATCTTCTGCTCCCTGAGCTAATTTAGCGCCTTGCTTTATAAGTTTATTAGTGCCTTTCGAAGTCATTGAATCCACTTTCCCAGGCACTGCAAAAACTTCACGGCCCTGTTCTAAGGCGCAGTCGCACGTAATAAGCGCGCCGCTTTTCTCAGCTGCCTCCACGCACACAACGCCTAAAGAAAGCCCGCTTATTATTCTATTTCTTTTTGGAAAATTTCCCTTATCCGGCCTGGTAAGCATTGGGAATTCACTGATCACAGCTCCTGATTCAGAGATTTTTTCAGCCAGCTTTACATGCTCATCAGGATAGATATTAGCCAAGCCTGATCCCAAAACAGCAATGGTTCTTTTCCTGGCTTTTAAAGCGCCTTTATGAGCGCTTGAATCAATGCCCCTCGCGAGGCCTGAAACTACTGTAATACCATGCGAGGCTAATTCAAAACCAAGCCTCTCAGCTGTCTGAAGGCCGTAAAAAGACGCGAGCCTTGAGCCAACTATTGCAATAGCTAATTTGTCCTCCGGTAAAATCTTGCCTTTTACATATAAAACCACAGGCGGGTCATATATATTTTTCAGATTCTCAGGATAATCCTTGTCTAAAAAAGTAATGACCTCTACGCCGTGTTTTTTGATCAGGTCCAGTTCCTTATTTAAATTTATTTCCTTGATAGCTTGAGGAATTCTGGCAGCCATTACAGGTCCGATATCTTCTATGCCTTTCAAATCATCTTCGTTTACCTTAAAAATCTTTTCTATGGATCCAAAATGCTTAAACAAACTATTAGTTCTAACGCTTCCCAATCCATCTATCATATTAAGAATAAGCAATCTTTCTATATCTGTCATAAAATTATATTTTGCTTAGCTGGCAGAGAAGACGAGAGGCCTTTTTGTCCCGAGCGGGCAAGGTGTTTCGCCAAACCAGGCAGGCTTTCGAAAAGACGTTTGCCCGCCCTAGCGGGTCGGCCTTCTCTCCGTTTTTCTTCTCGCTCGCCTGCCGCCTATTCGGCGGCAGGCACCATGCCCGCTCGAAGAAAAAAGGCTTTTCTCAAAACCTGCCTGGCTTGGCGAAACGAGCGAGGGAGAAAACGGAGCAAAATTTCCTCGCTGGGGAAATTTTGCGTCCTCGAGACTTCTCTGCCAGCTAAGCTATAAGTGCTATTATCTCTATGACTACTTCATCTACACTTAGATTATCAGTCTCTATGCTGAAATCCGCCTTATTGTAATAAGCCTCTCTTTTTCTGAGAAGCTCTTCTATCTGTTTTTTCGGATCCGGGATATTGAGAAGAGGCCTGTTTTCCAGGCCTTTTGTCCTTTTAAGAATAGTAGCAGGCGATGCCTTGAGACAAATTATAGTACCGCTTTGCTTGAGATTCTTAAAATTCTCTTCATCTACAATTGCCCCGCCTCCGGCAGAGATAATAATGTTCTTTCGCGAGCTGGCTTTTTTCGCAACCTCTTTCTCAACCAGCCTGAAATACGGCTCGCCTTTTTTTTCAAATATATCTTTTATAGACATCTTTTCTCTTGTCTCTATTATTTCGTCTAATTCCACAAAATCCATGTTAAGTTTTTCTGCCAATAGCCTTCCAGCGGCACTCTTGCCTGTGCCCATGAAACCGACTAAAATTATATTACGCATAACATAACTCCTATAGCCATAAACTATAACAGATAACCATATAATAGTCAAATTCCTTGTATTTGCCGGGGTTATATGCTATACTTTTTTGCTAAATGAAACCATTATCCGGAATAATCCTATTGTTAATACAATTAATATTTTTAGATCCTGCCTGCGCCCTGGATATAAAAGATAGAAATGAATTTCTTAAGGATGTAAGAAGCGATGACGGCAATATTTATTTAAACCGCATATCTCTTTATAAAAATATCGACCCTTTGAATGTGGAAATATCCGGTTTTGGGGAAGCGCAGTGGAATATAAAAACAAAGGCGTGGGAAAAAATAACCGCGGGTTTTGAAACGAAAAAGCGCTTTTTTGAATACTTTTATCTCGGCGAATCTCTTCAGTTTATTTCAGGTGAAATTCTGGATTACATGGTTTTCAGCCCTGGAAAACAGTCTGTAGAAACAACCTTGAAGTTAGAGCTCGCATTTCCTGTCTTGGGAAAAACCCTTAATAAAAAACTTTCCCTCAGGTCATTTGAAGAGTATTCATATAATCTGGAAAAAGGCTCTGCCGGATTAAATGAAATCGGGATTGAATTCAACTATGATTTAAATAAAGAAGTCTCTCTTGGTTTCGGCTGGAAACACACTGACAGGATACACGATTTCGATACTGACTACTGCTCTTCGTCTTTCACTCTAAAATTTTAGGCTGTCTACATACCCTTTATAATTTCTCTTTATTTCCGCAACGCTATCCCTGCCAAACTTTTCCAGAAATGCCTTAGCTATGACAAAAGCCAGCACTGCCTCTCCCACCACCCCTGCGGCAGAAACAGCGCACACATCAGACCTCTCCGCAGAGGCCTTTGCCTGCTTCTTTGTATCGATATCTATAGTATTCAAACCATCCGTCAACGTGCTTATTGGTTTCATGTAACCGCGCGCTATTATATCTTCACCGTTTGACATCCCGCCTTCCACGCCTCCGGCGTTGTTGGTTTTTCTGTAAATGCTCTTTTCTTTGGAATAAAAAATTTCATCGTGCACTTCTGAACCAGGCTTTGCGCTGCATTCAATGGCATTGCCTATCTCAACTGCCTTGACAGCGGGTATGGACATAATTGCCTGCGCGATGCTCGCATCTAAGCGCCTGTCCCAGTGCGCATAACTTCCTAAACCAGGCGGCGCTCCTTTAACTATTACTTCAAATATACCTCCCAGGGTATCCTTTGATTTTGCGGCTTCATCTATTTTTTCTTTCATCAATTTCTCAGATTTAACCCCGCCTATCATCATAACGCGGCTCAGGATGTTTATATTAAACTCAGCTAATAAAATCTTGCAAATCGCGCCAATACCTACCCTCGCAGCTGTCTCTCTCGCGGAAGCCCTTTCAAGCACGCATCTGGCGTCATTAAACCCATATTTAAGAATCCCTGCCATATCCGCATGCCCGGGCCTGGGGTTTTTAACAGCCGGCAATTTGTCTATGCAAAAATCTTTATTTTCAATAAGAATAGCTATTGGGCTTCCTATTGTGACGCCTCTCATAAAGCCTGAAAGTATCTTAGCCCGGTCGCTCTCTATCTGCATCCTTTGGCCTCTCCCGTAACCCTCCTGCCTTCTTTTAAGTTCTTTATCTATGCCGCTTGTATTTATTTTTAAGCCAGCAGGCATGCCTTCCAATATGCCCACCAGCGCCTCTCCATGCGATTCCCCTGCAGTCAAAAATCTCAACATTTTATACCTCCTCTATAATAATAAGCTTAAAATTTTATGGCCCCATACCATAGCCACAAAGCTGGCTAAAGAAATATACGGACCATAAGGTATTATATCCTCTTTCTTTACATATTTCATATAAATTCCTATAGGCGTGCCAAAAAAAGGCGCTAAAAAGAAAATTAATACAGCCATCTTCCAGCCCAAAAATGCTCCCAGCATCGCCATGAGTTTTACATCGCCTCCACCCATGCTTTCTTTTTTAAAGGCAAGCTGGCCTAAAACACCTGTAAGATATATCAAGCCGCCGCCTGCTATAACGCCTAATATAGAATTTAAAAAACTTCTTTGCCATGTAAAAGCGCCTTGTAATCCCGGAAAAATTACGCTTAGGATAATTCCGACAAATATACCTACAAGACTGATACTGTCCGGTATCAACTGAAACTCCAGGTCTATAAACGTAATAACTATAAGGCTGAATACCAGCAAGCTGTAAATCCAGAATATGTAATTAAGTTTAAAATTTACAAATAAAATCGGAAAACATACAGCGCTTATCAATTCTACAAAAAAATACCGCGAAGAGAACTTAGCCTTACAAGACCTGCATTTACCTCTAAGCAAAACATAACTAAGTAATGGTATATTATCATACCATGGTATAGGCTTTTTGCATGAAACGCATCTCGAACCTGGAAACACCAATGATTCGTTCCTGGGCATCCTGTATATGCATACGTTAAGAAAACTGCCGATAATTGCGCCAAATATAAAAATCAACACAAATGTCATATTAAAAATTCCAATCTGTTATTTGTTTATTTCAATTGCGCTTTTAAGCGCTCTTCTCATGACTTCTATCGGCGCTTTTTTTTCTGTCCAGAATTCAAAAGCATGAGCGCCCTGGTATAAAAGCATTCCCAAGCCGCTTGCGCAGCGCAAGCCAAGCAACTTTGCGTCTTTAACCAGCTCTGTTTCTCTATTATAAACTACATCGTATACAGACAAATCTTTGTGCAGCAATTTTTTATCTATAACCGGCAAATCTCCTTCTTTCATGCCTATAGGAGATGCGTTAACTAACAATTGGCTTTTTTTTATTTGCACGGCTATTTCTTCCAAAGATATAAACTCTATTTTTTTCTTTAAAATATCCTGCCATTTCTCTGATAATGTTAAAAAATGATTTTTTGCGGCATCAACCTGGCCTTTATTTAATTCGTATACATATATCTTATTTAAATTCATACCTTTCCAGCTCAAAGCAGCTATAATTGCCCTGCCTGCTCCACCGCATCCAATAAGTAAAGCGCTTTTATTTTTTGTATCAAATTTCAAATCTTCTCTTAATGCCCTTAAAAAACCAGGCGCATCGGTATTCCTATACTCTAAGCTGCCGCCATTTCTTTTTACAGTGTTTATAGCGCCTGTCAGCTTGACATAATACAAATCTTCTTCTATTAATTTTGCATTCTTATTTCCAGAAAAATTATTATCTACAATCTCTTTTGCCCGTATTTTATGCGGCACGGTTATATTAAACCCAACCACATCTTTCCTGTTAAGAATAAAATCTTCTAATTCTTCGGGCTTTACAGGAAATAATTCGTATTCAGCATTAATGCCTGACTCTTTAAACGCAGCATTATGCATTGCGGGCGATAAACTATGTTTTACAGGCCAGCCGATAACGCCGTATATATTCATTATTTTACAATTTTAATTTTGCGGATTCAGGATTTGCTTTACGCAAGCGGCTGAAAATCAATTTATTGACCGCGTTCACGTATGCCTTTGCGCTAGCCTCTATGATATCTGTAGAGGTGCCCCTGCCGTAGACTTCATCTTTATTAGATTTGATTCTGACTGTGACTTCGCCCAGCGCGTCCTTGCCGCCCGTAATAGATTTTAAGGAGTAGTCCAGGAGCTTACATTTTAAACCCGTTATCGCGTCTATGGCTTTATAACATGCGTCCACAGGGCCATCGCCAGAAGAAGTCTTTTTAAATACTTTTGCGCTTTTCGTGAGGCCTATAGTAGCTTTTGGGGTGATTTTATTTCCGCTGACTATGCTTAAATCCTCCAGACGGTAGGTCTCCGGGATAGACACTATGCCGTCCTCGACTATCGACAAAAGATCTTCATTAAATATCTCTTTTTTCTTATCTGCAAGCGCCTTGAAACGTTCAAATGCCTTTAATAATTCCGCCTCATTCAGCTCAAAACCAAGTTTCCGCAATCTTTCATTAAAGGCATGCCTGCCAGAATGTTTCCCCAGGACAAGTTTTGTCCCGCCAAAACCAACATCCTGCGGTCTTATTATTTCATAAGTAGAACGTTTCTTTAATATGCCATCCTGATGAATACCTGATTCGTGGGCAAAAGCATTCTGACCCACTATTGCCTTATTCGGCTGAACAACGATACCGGTAAGCTTACTGACAAGACGGCTGGTCTTATAGAGTTCTTTTTTATTTATTGAAGTGCCTGCATCGAATAAGTCCTTGCGGGTATCAAGAGCCATTACTATCTCTTCCAGGGAAGCATTGCCGGCCCTTTCTCCGATGCCGTTTATGGTGCATTCTATCTGCTCTGCCCCGTTCTGTATCGCGGAAAGCGAATTGCTTACGCCGAGACCTAAGTCATTGTGGCAGTGGACGCTGATAATAGCTTTATCTATATTTGAAACTTTGGTTTTTATGGTATTTATAAGACTGCCGAATTCCACGGGCATCGAATAGCCTACGGTATCAGGAATGTTTACTGTTTTCGCGCCTGCTTTTATAACAGATTCTACTACCTTACAGAGAAAATCCCTGTCTGAACGCGAAGCGTCTTCCGGAGAAAACTCCACGTCATCGCAGAATTTACGGCCGTATTCTACAGCCCAGACCGCAAGTTTTAATATCTCGGATTCAGCTTTCTTCAGCTTGTACTGCATGTGAATTTTTGAAGTAGCCAGAAAAATATGGATTCTCGGCCTCTTGGCAGGCGCAACCGCTCTCGCGCAAACCTCAATATCTGATTTAATGGCTCTTGCGAGCCCGCAGATCGAAACGCCTTTTACTGAACCAGCCACCTTGTGAACAGCGTTGAAATCACCTTTTGAAGCAATCGGAAAACCAGCCTCAATAACGTCAACGCCTAATCTCGCGAGCTGCATGGCTATTTCTACTTTAGAATTCACGTCCAAGCTGGCCCCGGGCGACTGCTCCCCGTCTCTTAAAGTTGTGTCAAAAATAATTATTCGTTTCATAATACTTTTATTTTTTCATCCAAGGCATCATTTCTCTGAGCGACTTACCCACTGCCTCGATCTGATGTTCATCGCCTTCTTTTAACAGCTTGTTAAAATTCGGCCTTCCTGCCTCATTCTCTCTTATCCACTCCCTTGCAAATTTGCCTTTCTGGATTTCCTTTAAAATCTTTTTCATCTCTTTTCTGGTTCTTTCTGTAATAACCCTTTTGCCGCGCGTTAAATCCCCATAACATGCGGTATTAGAAACTCTTCTCCTCATGCCTGCAATCCCTGTTTCCTGAATAAGATCCGTTATCAGTTTTAATTCATGTAATACTTCAAAATACGCGATCTCAGGCTGATACCCTGCTTCTATCAATGTATCAAACCCCGCTTTTATCAACTCACTCGCCCCGCCGCACAAAACTGCCTGTTCCCCGAAAAGATCTGTCTCTGTCTCTTCTTTAAAAGTCGTTTCTATCACGCCTGCCTTAGTCGCGCCCAATCCCTTTGCGTAAGCTAAAGCTAATTTTAATGCATTGCCTGTCGCATCCTGGAATATCGCAACTAAAGAAGGAACACCCTTGCCTTCTTCATACATCTTTCTCACCAATGCTCCGGGGCCTTTCGGAGCCACCATAAATACATCTACATTCTTCGAAGGTTTTATCTGTTTAAAATGAATGTTAAATCCGTGAGAAAAACATAATGCCTTTCCTTTTTTCAGGTTAGGCTTTATATATTCTTTATATACTTGCGCCTGCACATGGTCCTGAGTAAGTATCTGTATTATATCTCCGAGTTTCGCAGCTTCGCTGACAGACACAGGCTTAAAACCATCCTGCACAGCAAGTTTATAATTATCCGTACCTTCCAATTCGCTCACGACTACATCCACGCCGCTGTCTCGTAAATTCAATGCCTGGCCTCTGCCTTGAATTCCATATCCTATAATAGCCACCTTTTTACCTTTAAGGATATCTAGATCCGCATCCTTATCATAATAGATCTTCAACATTACCGCCTCCTATTGTTTTAAGTTTTGGCGCACTAAAGCGTGCCCTACTTAGATATTGCGATACGCCCGCTTCTAACCAATTCTTTTATCCCAAATTGTTTCAAACCGTCCAGTAATTCCTTAATTCCATCCTGGCCGCCCATCATCTCAATAATAGCATTATCATCTAGCCGCTGAACCGCCTTTGCGCCTGTTTTATTAAGAACAGCGTCCAATCTGGGCTTATCTTTTGCAGAATAACCTATTTTTACCAGTATAAGTTCCCTGTCAACATGGCCTTTCTTGGTAAAATCAGTGACAATGATAACATCTATCAGCTTATTGAGCTGCTTTTTTATCTGCTCCAATATCTTTTCGTCCTCTGCCTCTACTACCATTGTCATACAGGAGATAGTTGGATCCATGGTCTCAGATACTGCCAGAGACGCTATATTATAACCGCGCGCGCTGAATAAGCCTGCTACGCGCGCGAGCACTCCGAATTTATTTTCGACTAAAACAGAAATAGTATGCCTCATCACGCTAATCCCTCTATCATTCTATTCAATGCCTCACCTGCAGGAACCATGGGAAACACGTTTTCTTCTTCCTCTACCTTGAAATCAATAAACACTACGTTATCTATAGAAATAGCCTTTTCAATCGCTTTGCGGACATCTTCTTTTTTTGTAACGCGTATGCCGGCCGCTCCGTAACTTTCAGCCAATTTCACAAAATCAGGATTCGCTAAAGTAGTGTAGGAGTATCTCTTTTTATAAAATAACTCCTGCCACTGTCTTACCATGCCGAGATAACCATTATTTAATATCGCCACCTTGACGTTTATCTTATTGCAAACACAGGTAGCAAGCTCCTGTATATTCATCTGTATCGAACCGTCTCCTGCTATATCAAAGACTATTTTATCGGGCATTCCTATTTTTGCGCCCATTGCAGCCGGAAAACCGAATCCCATGGTGCCCAGCCCGCCTGATGAAATAAAGGTGCGCGGATAATCGTATTTATACCACTGGGCAGCCCACATCTGATTCTGACCGACCTCTGTTGTAATGACAGCGTTTCCTTTAGTAACCTCGTAAATCTGCTCTACTACATACTGCGGTTTTATTACATCTTTCTTATCATGATATTTAAGCGGATACCTTTTCCTCCAGGATTCAACGGTCTTAAGCCATTCAGATGTATCGGGCAGCTTATTTATATCCTCTATCAATTGGCCTAAAATATTCTTTGCATCTCCCACGATTGGTATATCCACTCTCACATTTTTACTTATGGAAGTAGGGTCAATATCAATATGTATAACCTTTGCGTAAGGCGCGAATTTATCAAGGCGTCCAGTAACCCTATCGTCAAAACGCGCGCCAACGGCAATAATCAAATCTGCCTCCATAGTAGCGTGATTGGCGTAAGCTGTCCCGTGCATGCCAAGCATGCCTAGAGAAAGCCTGTGCGTAGCAGGAAAACACCCTATTCCCATCAATGTCCACGTAATAGGGGCATTGAGTTTTTCTGTCAGTTTTCTTAATTCATGATAAGCGCCTGATGTAATAACTCCGCCGCCTGCATAGATAAGAGGCTTTTTAGCAGAGGCGATCAGCTTGGCTGCCTTTTTAATCTGGCCCGGATGGCCAAAACAAGTCGGTTTATAACTTCTGATTTCAATTTCCTTAGGCCATATAAACTCTGTCTCCTGCTGCTGAATATCCGAAGGTATATCAATTAAAACCGGCCCCGGCCTTCCGCTTGAAGCAATATAAAAAGCTTCGCGTATAGTCCTAGCGAGATCTTTAACATCTTTGACCAGATAATTATGTTTTGTTATTGACCGCGTAACACCTGTAATATCTGCTTCCTGAAACGCGTCATTTCCGATAAGAAATGACTTGACCTGTCCGGTAATCGCTATCATTGGTATAGAATCCATGTATGCGTTAGCAATGCCGGTAGTAAGATTCGTGGCGCCCGGACCGGAAGTCGCAAGGCACACGCCGACTTTTCCTGTCGCGCGGGCATATCCGTCTGCCGCATGAGCCGCGCCCTGTTCGTGCCTGGTCAATATAAATTTCATATCAGCGTCATATAAAGCATCAAATATAGGCAGTACCTGGCCGCCCGGATAGCCGAATATTATTTCAACGCCTTCTCCTTTCAAAGATTCTATTAATATTTTCGCACCGTTCATTTTCATATTTTTACCTTTGTCCACCTGCCAGGTGAGCCAATTGGCTCACCTGGCAGGTGGACCATGGTTACTCTAATATCGCGCCTTTAGACGCAGACGACACCATTCGGCTGTATCTTGAAAGCCAACCGCTCGTGACCTTTGGTTTAGGAGCCTTGCATCTTTTAAGACGCTTTTCTATTTCAGGCTCGGACAGATCCACGTCTATGCGCCTATTTTTTATATCTATCGTAATAACGTCCCTATCTTTAATTATGGCTATGGGGCCGCCTTTGCTGGCTTCCGGAGAAACATGCCCTATGCACGGCCCTCTTGTTCCGCCTGAAAATCTTCCGTCCGTGATAAGCGCCACGTCATTTGATAAACCCATCCCTACTATTGCCGACGTAGGAGAAAGCATTTCTCTCATGCCAGGCCCTCCGGCAGGGCCCTCATATCTGATTACAATCACGTCGCCTTTTTTAATCTTCCCGCCTAAGATAGCGGACATTGAATCTTCTTCAGAGTTAAACACCTTTGCGCTGCCTTTAAAAAACATTGCCTCTTCGCTCACTGCGCCCTGTTTTACAACGCAACCTTCCGGAGCAATGTTACCTTTTAATATAGCGATACCGCCTTCTGCCTTATAAGGATTATCCAAAGGCCTTATGACCTCTTCGTTAAAGACCCTGCTTAGCCTTGCGATTTCTTTTATTGATAAACCGCTCACAGTAGGGTTATCGCTTAATTTTGTCTCAAGCCTTTTTAAAACACCGGGCATCCCTCCTGCAGCCTCCAGATCTTCCAGAAAATATTCTCCTCCGGGCCTTAAATCGGATATCTTGGGAGTAGCCCTGCTTATCTTGTCAAATATGTCAAGCGGCAATTGAACCCCTGCTTCTTTGGCTATTGCAGTAAGGTGCAAAACCGTATTTGTAGATCCTCCAAGCGCCATATCCACCATTATTGCGTTCAGGAATGCTTTTTTATTCATGATATAGCGCGGTTTTACATTTCTTGAAACAAGCTCGATTATCCTCTTTCCGCTCTCAAATGCTATTCTCATTTTTTTGCTGGATACAGCGAGAGATGTGCCGCACCCTATTAAAGACATGCCCATTGTCTCTGTAAGACAGCTCATTGTATTAGCTGTAAAAAGGCCTTGGCACGAACCCGGCCCGGGACAAGCATTCATCTCCAGTTCATCCATATCTTCTTTTGAAATCTCGCCTTTTTTGAATTTTCCCACAGCTTCAAAAGTATCTCTTACAAGATCCAGCCGCCTTCCTTTATAATGGCCTGTCAGCATCGGGCCTGCCGTAACAATAATAGTCGGTATATTCATCCTGGCGCTGGCCATTAACATGCCAGGAGTAATCTTGTCGCAATTGGTTAAAAGTACAAGGCCGTCGAGCAAATACGCGCCTGCGATTGTTTCTACCATGTCCGCTATCAGTTCTCTGGACGCAAGAGAATATCTCATGCCTGAATGGCCCATCGCAATACCATCGCATATACCGGGTATCCCGAAAATAAAAGGCTTGCCTCCGCCGGCGTAAACACCGTTTTCAATAGAACGCTCCAGCGTCCGCATATGCATATGGCCGGGTATAAGATCTGTAAAACTGGACGCTATGCCTATAAAAGGTTTTTTCAGATCATTACAGCACGCGCCTGTGGCGTATAAAAGAGCTCTGTTGCCTGCCTTAGAGATACCTTTCTTGATAATATCGCTTCGCATAATAACTCCGGCTTTAATTGTTTAATTTACATTATATCTATCTTGGCGTCTTTCTTTAACAACTCTACGGCTTTATTTACCTCGTCTCTCCTGTGTTTATTCATTAAAAATTTTTCTATATCTTTAGAAACCTCTTCATATGTTAAAGTGTGAGCAGCTTTTTTATCCGTTACCTTTAGCACATGATAGCCAAACTGAGTCTCAATCACAGGACTTATCTGGTCTTTTTCAAGGCCGAAAGCTGTATCTTCAAAAGGCTTCACCATATCGCCTTTTTTGAAATAGCCAAGGTCTCCGCCGTTAGAAGCTGAGCCGTCTTGTGAATTTTCTTTAGCAAGCTTCATAAAATCCTCGCCAGACATCGCCCTGGCCCTTAAAGCATCTATCTTTTCTCTTGCCTTCTGTTTTTCTTCCGGCGTTGCCTTCTCTTCTACTTTTATGAGCACGTGGCTCGCCTTTACCTCATCAGGAACATTTAACTTATCTTTATTGGTTTCATATTCCTGCTTTTTTTCATCTTCTGTCACAGGGCTTAATTTAGGAAAGATGTTCTTTTCCAAGTACGCATTTATGTAAATGCCTTTTTTAATGTCTTCCTTCAGGTCTTTTATCTCAATACCTCTTTCCTTCAAGACCTTCTGAAATTCCTGGTCAGAACCAAAGCCCTTTTTAATATTTTCCAGCTGGCTGTCAGCATCTTTGCTCAGGTCTCCCAGGTCTGCCTTCTGGCTTGCCTGATATAACAATTCCGCAGATACAAGCTCGTTAAGAATATCCTTTTTTAATTTATCCTTTTCCTCATCCTTTACGATGACCCCGAACATTTTCTGGTTTTCTATATAATTATTAACCGCTGCATCTAACGTAACTGCCTTAATTCCTGCGCCGTTAACCTTTGCTGCAAAATTTTCCTTCTGGGAAGCTGCATTCGAAGAAACAACGCAAGATAATGTTAACATTGCTGCCGCTGCTGCCAAAAACCAAGCGTTCCTAATACGCATGACATCTCCTTTTCTATGGCTGGTTTAAAATCTATAGCCATTGACTTTTTATTATCTCATTTTAACAGATAAAATTCAATACAATTTTGTTATCTGGATATACAGATGATTTTATATCTCAAAGTTCCCGCGGGTACTTTTATATTAACTATATCGCCTGTTTTACAGCCCAAAATCGCCTTTCCCACCGGAGAAGAAATAGAAATCTTGCCTTCCGCATAATCAGCCTCATCCTCAGTCACCAACATATAATTTATTTCTTCTTTTGAATCTATGTCTACTAATTTTAACTTGGCGCCTATGTATGCCTTATCCGAAGATATGCTTTCGTTATCCAGGATCCTGGCAGTCAGAATCTTTTCCTCAAGTTCGTTAATCCTTTTTTCATTTATTGCCTGCGACTGCTTCGCGGAATCGTATTCCGCATTTTCGCTTAAATCTCCCATCTGCCTTGCTTTTTCAAGGGCGTTTGCTATTTCTTTGCGCTTTACAGTTTTAAGTATTTTTAATTCCTCTTTAAGCCTATCGCATCCTTCTCTCGTTAAAAAAGTGCCTTCAGACATATATCCCTCCTCTATTTGTATATCCGCGGAACGCGATGGCCTATATTACACAATACCTCGTAAGGTATGGTGTTTATAAGCCCGGCTAATTCTTCCGCCCTTATAATCTCCTTACCTTGACTGCCTATAAGAATTACATCATCGCCTACTTTTACATTTTTTAAATGCCCCACATCTACCATGCACATATCCATGCAAACCCTGCCTACTACAGGACAGCGGCTGCCATTTATTAAAACCTCGGCTTTATTTGAAAAATGCCTTGAATATCCGTCGCCATAGCCAACGGGTATCGTAGCTATCTTTGTAGGTTTACGAGTCACGTAAGTCATGCCATAACTTATGCCGCGGCCCTTAGGCATTGATTTCAGATAAGTAATCTTTGTTTTCAAAGTAAGCGCTGGCCTTAAAAGTATATTCTTCATCAGGCTTTCCTTGGGATATATGCCGTACATCATGAGGCCGGGTCTCACCATGTTCATGTGGCTATCTTTAAAATCTATAAGGCCCATACTGTTTGCGGTATGCTTTATAGGTATGTATATATTATTATCCCACAAATCTTCTACCAGGCGCTTGAAATTCTTTATCTGGTTATGCGTGAAAACCTTGTCTGCTTCCGCGTTCGGAAAATGGGTAAAAATACCGTCTATAATAATATTTTTCAACCTGGCTATTTTCTTTATAAAATCTATTGCCTCCTCGTGCCAAAACCCGAGACGGCCCATGCCGGTATCTATTTTTACGTGCACTTTTACTGTTTTATTTTTTGCCCCGGCAAGCTTGGAAAGCCTTTTAGGCACATCCAGGTCAGAAACCGTCTGAATCAAGTTAAACCTCAGAACGCCTTCTATCTCCTCCGGCAAAATAGCGCCTATCACAAGTATAGGCTTTTTTATGCCTATCTCGCGCAGGCTGGCTGCTTCGTCAATAGACGCAACTCCAAAATAATCCACGTAATCCACGATAGCCTTTGAGACATCTATCATCCCATGGCCATAGGCGTCTGCTTTTACGACCCCTAGTATCTGCGTATCATCCCTGACAATATGACTCACTATCTCCAAATTATGGCGGATAGCATCCAGATCTATTTCCGCAAATGTAGGCCTGTAAAATCTCATGTTTTTTTCACCTGGCAATCTTCAGGATACAGGTATAAAGGCGTAAGTTTATTCATATTGGTTTTTTTTGCTTTTTTGACTCTTGAGAAACCCAGCTTGATAAGATTTCCCGCGCCTGGATACCAGTATTTTTCTTCTAAAAATATCGCTTTTTTATTTATACTCAATATATCATTCCTGTAAAGAGACACGCCGTCGCCTAAAAAAACAGGCTGCGTTTTTATCTTGGCCATCAACTTATCTATAGGCAATACCATATAATCCGATAATCTCACAACCAGGCCGCCTTGCCTTCTGTAAATAGCGGAATAAACCTGCCCCCTTTTTGCGTCTATTATAGGGACAACGTCTTTATCTTTATCACTTACATTGCAGGCAATGGAGTCCATGCTCGCCACGCCGATGCACGGTTTTCCTGAAGCTATGCCGAAACCTTTTATTGCGCTGACGCCTATTCTTAATCCGGTAAACGAACCCGGCCCAAGGCCTATTATAAAAGCATCTATCTTATTTATAGGCACTCTGGATTTCTTCAGAAGTCCCATTACTTTTGGCACGAGCTGGCCGGCATGCTTTCTATCCAATAGATAAGATTCTTCTTTTATTATATCTTCATCTTCGCTCAAGGCAATGTTCAAAAATTTTGAGCTTGTATCAATCCCTAAAATCTTCAATCGCAACCTCTCTTTTATTATCGCCTTTTATTTTAAATCTTACCAATATATATTTTTTAGGCAAAAGATGCTTCATTTTCTCCGCCCATTCTATTACAGTAACTCCGGTCCCGTAAATATATTCTTCTATGGCCAGATTTTCTATCTCTTTTAAATCATCCAGCCTGTACAGATCAAGGTGGTACAGCGGAATTTTTCCATTGTATTCCTTTATTAAAACAAACGTCGGGCTGTTTATACGTTTTGAATCTTTTATGCTAAGGCCTTTTCCAATGCCTTTTGTAAACGTAGTTTTGCCGCTCCCCAGATCTCCTGAAAGCGCAATCATATCCCCTGGCTTCAATGTCTTAGCCAGTTTCTCGCCAACCAATATTGTCTCACTTGCGCTATTCGTTATCATATCAAAAGTGAGTAAAGCCGGCGGGTTTAATTTTTTCTGATTTTCCGCTTTTTCTCACAAGAGAAAGTCCTTCACGGCCATTGCATATCTGCCCGATCCTGGAAAGCCTTGTTTTAAACAACCATGCGTTTTCTAACCTATCTGCTTGCCGTTCAGGCAGCGTAAAGATCAATTCAAAATCCTCTCCGTCTCTTATAGCCGAATCGAACCTAGACGCATTTTTAGAGACAGGTATTGCTTTTTCCAGGATCGCTGCGCCTTTATCGCTTTCTTCTAATATATGGCCCAGATCAGCCAAAAACCCGTCAGACGCGTCTATCATTGAATTAATCTTAAAATTTTTTACTAAAAATCTTGCCTCTTCAAGCCGCGGAGTAAAATTAAGATGTTTAAGCTTTATCGAACCGCCTATATTCCCGGTAACAAATATAGCGTCATTCTCTTTTGCCCCGCTTCTTAATGTTAAATTTTCTTTTTCAACTTCTCCTATGAGGGCAATGTTAATGATTATCTTACCGGAACCAACCGTATCTCCGCCCACTAAATCAACTTTGAAGCTATCTGCGCTTTTTCTTATGCCTTTATATAGTTCATCTGCATATTTTAAATCCAGAGAACCTGGAAAACCTACTGAAATAACAGCAAATTTAGGCGACCCTCCCATTGCCGCGATGTCGCTTATATTGCAAGACAGGGCCTTTTTCCCTACCAGCACAGCCTTGTCGCATTTATGAAAATGCTTTCCTTCTACAAGCATGTCAGCCGTAAAAAGCATGTATTTATCTTTTGTGTACCTCAAAACAGCCGCATCATCGCCTATGCCTTTTATAACCCGGCCTGACAATTTAATAGCTCTATTGATCCTATTTATAAAATTAAACTCTCCTAAATCTTTTAATTTCATAAACACCTTTTTCAGTTATTATAGCAGTTATCAGGCTGTGAGGAGTAACGTCAAACGCGGGATTATAAACCTTCGAATCAAGCGGCGCAGTCTGTTTTGAACCCGTATAAATAATTTCTTTCCTGCCTCTTTCTTCAATGGGGATATCTCTGCCTGATTTTATATTCCTATCTATGGTAGAGCCCGGGGCTGCTATATAAAAAGGAATACCATGGTGCTTTGCGAGAACCGCAAGGCCATATGTGCCTATTTTATTCGCGGCGTCGCCGTTCCGCGCAATCCTATCCGCGCCCACTATAATCTTTGTGACGCCTTTATTTTTTATTGCGCTAGCCGCCATATTGTCGCATATGAGAGTAGCGTCTATGCGATTCTTAATCAGTTCCCACATGGTAAGGCGCGAACCTTGCATCAGGGGCCTGGTCTCGTCGGCATAAACCTTAAATCTTTTACCCTGTTTTTTAGCCTCGTAGATTATTGAAAGAGCAGTGCCCTGTCCGGCCGTAGCTAAAATCCCGGCATTACAGTGCGTGAGTATCACGTCTCCATTTTTTATCAACCCGGCGCCGTTTCTTCCGATAGCAGCGCACATTTTTTTATCTTCTTCTAAAATATCCAACGCCTCTTTTAAAATAGCCCTCTTCCACCTGTCAGGTGAGCCATGTGGCTCACCTGACAGGTGAGCCAAGGTTTTTTCCATTCTATCAAGAGCCCAGAATAGATTTACTGCCGTAGGCCTTGTAGCCCTTAGTTTCTTAGAGGCTCTATCTAAATCTTTTTTTAGGCCGCGATACGTCTTTCCCTTTGAGTTAATGGCGCTAAGCGCATAACCCAACCCGGCCGCCACGCCTATTAAAGGAGCGCCCCGTATGCGAAGTTTTTTTATTGCCTCGCATAATGTATCGATATCCCCGCACATCACATAATTTAATCTTACAGGCAACTCTGTCTGGTCAATAAAAATTATTTTATTATCTTTCCATTCAATAGGTTCTATCATAGCCCGAAAACCTTTGCTAAGAAATTACGTTTTAACTCTATTGCTTTATGCGGACAAACTTCGTGGCAGCACATGCACCTGATACATTTTTTTAAATCCATGACTGATTTATTTGGATTTATAGTTATAGCTGACACAGGGCAGCTGTCCCGGCATATCATGCATTTTTTACAAAGCCTCTCATCTATACTGGGCCAGAATTTTATAAATCTCATTACAAATTTAGCGCAAGGCCCAAGAATAGCTATTAATTCCGGCGTTCCCGGGATATTAAAATCACTTACCAAATTCTCTTTTATGCTTCCTCCCAATATTTCAACATTTTTTAAATCAGCTTCTCCCAGTTTCCTTTTATATGCTTCCTTTGTGGATAAAATATCAAGGGGCTTTATGCCTATTAATTCCGCAAACACAGAATCAACAGCCACGCTGTCTTCCCCTGCCACAAAAAGCCCGGGATATCTCAATCTCCCTGAAGAAGGCCCCTGCCTATCCATCGCGACAACGCCGTCCATTAAAACTAAATCCGGTCTTGTTATCTCAAACGTATCAACCAAAACTTTCACAAATTCTTCAGGGCTTGGGAATTTTTTATGAAGCTCGCTCTTATAAAGCCCAGCTACAGCGCCATACATGTTTTTAACAGCTCCTGTAAGCCCCATCAGGCTGTGCGTCTTCATCTTCGGAAGATTTATAATCTTATCGCATTCAAAAAAGTAAGCTGCTATAGGAATACCGTTAACTACTTTTATATCCTTTACTTCTTTTAGCTCCACACCTTCTTCTTTTGCAAGAGACGCTAATCCGGAACCTTCGTATGCTTTGGCAGGGCTTATTGAGCCTCCGGGGTTATCACCTATAAAAGGCACAGCCCCGCAATCCCTGACTGATTTAATAACGGCTCTTATTACTTCCGGGTGCGTGCACACCCCGTCTTCAGGCGGCCGGGCCGAAAGTATATTAGGTTTAATAAGTACCTTTTCGCCTTTTTTTACAAAAATGCCTGCCCCGCCTAATAGATCAAAAGCTTTCCAGACAGCTTGCTCAACTTCAATTCTATCGTAATTTTTGCATCTTACAATCGCTACTTTTGTCTTCATCTCTCGCTAATCTTACAAAACAAGTATGACTCATCTTGTAACATTTGGGGTTATCTAAGCAATTCTTTTATAAAGAATACAAAACCCACTATGATTGAATTATGCACTATGTGAACAGATATAGATGTGACAAGGGAACCTGTTTCTTCATACAAATATGCCATTAAAACGCCTAATATCATTATAGGAAGAAACCCCGCAATATTCACATGCAGCATGCTGAATAAAGCGCCACTTAATAACACGCCTACGAGCACCCCGAAACGTTTTTTTACGGCGCTATATAAAAAACCTCTGAAAAATATCTCTTCTATTATAGGGCCCAATACAGAAACAAATACTGTCAAAAACAAAATCACGTTACTTCTTTTTTCTTCAAAAAACATATCAAATACAGGTTGAGGAGGCGCTTTATATCCTATTTTATCCAGGAACAGCACGGATAAAATAAGGACTACGATTAGGATAGGCAGTATGAATATATACGCGGTAATGCCGGATAAAACATTTTTATAAAAATCCGTAAGCACAATCCCAAGACTGGATAATTTTTCCCTGTACTTCATAAGAATAAAATACAATATCGCAACCCCCGCAATCATATCTATAAAAAATGTGCCGAGCATCATGCGCAAATTAATATCCATATTAAAATGGGCCGACCTCAAAATAACAGCGCCTGCTGCGTTCAACGCGTAACCTGAAAATATCACTATAATAATGACTTTAAATATATCCGTAATCCCCCATGATATGATTTTTTTTTCATGAATCTTATTCATAATTATCTCTTTTCTGCCAAACAGAAAAATAATGTTCATAATAACGCCTGCCATGAGCATAAAAAATCCTGCAAAAAAGCTGTATTTAAAAAATACCGCGCTTGGTTTTTTGGATTCAAAAAATAATCTCACCTTCTGTTCCGTGATTCCCATATCTTTAAACGTCTGCGTTGAAATGCTCTTTCTATCTATGCTATCCTGATCTTTTTTGTGCGGATGGCCGAAACTAAGCAGATTCACCATTACTATAAAAAAAGCCATCCAGATATATATACGTTCGCGTTTAATGAATTTTAACATTTTTGTGAAGCTCCACGGCTTTACAGCCGTGGTATCTTTTATTGCGGGATTCGCTCAAGCGAATCCCGAGCCAGCCCCATTCATCCCCGCCTTCACAGGCTGGGCTTTCTGGCGAGGGGTAAACTAAAAAGTTTGATTGCATTGTCTGTAGTTATATCTGCCACTTTATCAAAATCCAAACCCTTTATCTTTGCCACCTCTTCTGCCGCATACCTGACATGCATAGGCTCATTACGTTTTCCCCTGAAATTCTGGGGCGCCAGAAACGGCGCATCTGTCTCAAGAAGGAGCCTGTCCATAGGAACCAGCTTCACGATCTCCCTGAGCCTGCCGGCATTTTTATAGGTAATATTGCAGGTAAAAGATATAAAAAATCCCATGCCCAGGCATGTTTTAAGAAACGTTTCGTCTCCTGAAAAACAATGCATCACCCCCTTGACTGAGCCGCCTGCGATATTTTTTAAAATGTCGACCATATCTGCGTGAGCTTCGCGATTATGTATTATCAAAGGGAGATTTGCGTCTTTTGCGGTTTTAAGAAGACTGATAAATAATTTCTTTTGATTCTCTTTAGACGAAACATTTTTATAATAATCAAGCCCGATTTCGCCTACCGCCACGACCTTCGGCTTATTAAGAAACCCTGCTAAAAGCCTGATATCATTCTCGCTTACACTGTCAGCTTCATGGGGATGAATGCCTATAGCAGCATAAATAAAATCATTATTTTCCGCGATCTGTATGGACCGGAGTGTCCCTTCCATACTGGATCCGACATTTATAATAGATATTATGCCGGCATCCCTGGCGCGCTTTAAAACATCATTCCTGTCGCCATTGAAATCCTTAAAATCAAGATGACAATGCGTATCTATCAGCATAGAGGAGACATTTTCCTAAGTCTTTCTACTATAGGCGGGATTTCAGCCAGGCAATAATCTACATCCTCTTCTGTATTCTCATAACCAAAAGAAAATCTCACAGACCCTTGAGCCATATCAGGAGGAACGCCCATTGCAGTCAAAACATGCGACGGCTCGAGAGATCCGGAAGTACAGGCAGAGCCGGTCGAAGCATATATACCTTTCATGTCAAAATTCAATACCATTGATTCGCCTTCTATATATCTGAAACTGACGTTAAGCGTGCTCGAAAGCCGGTTATCGGGATGACCATTAAGATATATCTCCTTTAGCTCTTTATTGAGTCCTTCCCACATCTTTTTTGTAAGTCTCTTTAAATGAGCGTCATTTTTTTTCATATCCCTCCGGGCTATCTCAACGGCTTTCGCAAAACCAACAATGCCCGGGACGTTTTCCGTGCCCGCCCTTTTGTTTCTCTCATGGTGTCCGCCGTGCTGAAAGGGGGTTATCTTCACGCCTTTTCTGAGATACAGGGCGCCTATCCCTTTGGGACCGTAAACCTTATGGCCCGAGAAAGAACAGATGTCAACCCCGAGTTCTTCCACGTCTATCGGAAATTTCCCTAGAACCTGCACGCTATCTGTATGAAAATATATCTTATTTTCGCGCGCTATTTTAGCGATTTCTTTTATAGGCTGAATTGTGCCGGTCTCATTATTAGCAAACATGATAGAGATCAGAACAGTATCCTTTTTGATAGAATCTTTCAATTTATCAAGGTCAACTACTCCATACTTATCTACAGGAAGATACGTGACATCGAAACCCAGTTCTTTTTCTATAAATCTGCAAGGTTCTAAAACCGCCAGGTGGTCTGTGTTTGATGTTATCACGTGCCTTCCTTTATTCAAATTCGCCATCGCAACACCCTTGATCGCAAAATTATCCGACTCTGTGCCTCCTGAAGTAAATATAATATCAGCAGCCTCTGTACCCAGCGCATTTCCTATTACCTCTCTTGCCTCATCTACTGCATGTCTCGCTTTCTGACCCATTGAATATACGCTTGAAGCATTCCCGTATTCTTCCGCAAAATACGGCATCATTGCGTCCAACACCTCCTTATGCACAGGCGTTGTCGCATTATGGTCTAAGTATATGCGTTTCATATTTTACCTCTTAAGTTACCAGGTGTAATTATAATATTTCAATTCTGGGAAATAGTGGTGCTCCCTTATTGATCTTTGTGCCCGGTTTCAATAAACCCCACTTTAAATCGCTAAAACTTCTTTTTTCTATATCCTCATCAAGCCCAAGCTGTCCGGCTATCTTAACTGATGTATCAGGCATGAACGGCATCAGCGCTATCGACACCATCCTGAGAACCTCGCAGAGGTCGTACATCATATCCTTCAACTCATCCTGTTTATTTTCTTTTGAAAGTTTCCACGGCGTTTTCTGCTCTATGAATTTGTTAGCGCTATTTATCACGTCCCATATGCTATTAAGGCAATAACTGAAATCTATATTATCCATGCCTTTCTTGATTTCAGAATCCAGCAGGTTTGATTTATTAATAAGCGCCATAGTGATCTGGTCTGAATGATTCAAATCTCTTCTTTCCGGCACAATACCCACAAAATATTTTTCTACCATTGACAAGGCCCTGTGCAAAAGGTTTCCCAGGTCATTCGCTAGATCGCTGTTAATCCTGGCAATCAGCGCTTCTTCTGAAAATGACCCATCCACGCCAAACTGTACCTCCTTCAGAAGAAAAAATCTATACGCGTCCACTCCGAACCTGGAAACCATATCTATGGGATCCACGACATTGCCTTTTGACTTGGACATCTTATCCCCGCCTATCTTCCACCAGCCATGGGCAAATACAGTCTTAGGCGGCTCAAGGCCTACCGCATGAAGCATTATGGGCCAGTAAACCGTATGCGGCCTTAAAATATCTTTACCTATCATATGTATGTCAGCCGGCCAAAATTTTTTAAACTTCTCCGGATCATCCTTATAACCGCAGATACTTATATAATTTATCAGGGCATCAAACCATACATACGTAACATGATCTTTGCTGAACGGAATATCAATACCCCATGAAAGCCTCGAACGCGGCCTGGATACGCAAAGGTCATTTAAAGGATTTTTAAGAAAGCTCAGTATTTCATTTTTCCTTATGCCAGGCTTTATAAAATCCTCGTGTGAATTTATATAACCTATGAGCCAATTCTGATATTTAGAAAGCCTGAAAAAGAAATTCTTTTCTTTTATCTCTTCAACCTTGCGTTTACAGTCAGGACATAGCTCATCTATCAGCTGGGCCTTTGTCCAGAAACTTTCACAAGGCGTGCAATACCAGCCGCTGTATTCGCCTTCATAAATATCTCCGTTCTTGTAAAGAATACCGAGAACATCTTTCACGACATCCTCGTGCCTTTTATCCGTAGTCCGGATAAAATCATCGTAGGATATATCCAATTTTTCCCAGAGATCCGCAAATACAGGCACGATGCTATCCACAAATGCCTTTGGCTCCATGTCCTTTGATTCAGCGGCATCTTTTATCTTCTGGCCATGCTCGTCAGTGCCTGTCGCAAACAAAACTTCATAGCCTATAAGCCTCTTGTATCTGGCAAGCGTATCGCAGGCTATATTTGTATAAGAATGCCCTATATGAGGAGTGCTGTTTACGTAATATAATGGGGTGGTAATATAAAATTTGTTCATTTGTTATAATCCAATTCTATCTGTTTTCCTTCTTCTAATTCAACAAGCACTTTCCGCTTTAAGGCATTTACGCTTATAACCTTGCCCTTGCCTTCGGGAACAGTTATCTTCTCGCCTTCCCTGGGCAGGCCTTTCAGGTATTTCTTATAATTTTCGTATTCATAAGAGAGACAGCACATGAGCCTGCCGCACACGCCCGAAATCTTCGTGGGATTAAGAGCTAAATTTTGTTCCTTTGCCATTCTTATCGTAACCGCGTCAAAACCTTTCAAGAAACTAGCGCAGCACAACGCTCTCCCGCAATGCCCGAATCCGCCGATCATCTTGGCCTCATCTCTTACGCCTATCTGTTTCAGCTCTATGCGGACTTTAAAAATATGCGCCAGGTCTTTTACCAGCTCCCTGAAATCAACCCTGTCTTCAGAAGTAAAATAAAAAATGAGCTTTGTGCCGTCAAATGAATATTCCGCGTCAATAAGCTTCATGTCCAGTTTGCGTTCCTGTATCTTTTTTAAACATATCTGAAACGCGTCCTTCGTGCGTTTCTTATTCTCATTTATCTGATTTATATCTTCCTGAGTAGCAACGCGTATTATCTTTTTTAAAGGATTTTTCAGCTCTTCTTGGGAAAGCTTCTCCGGCATGTTTATAACCTGGCCGTAATCCTGGCCGCGCTCAGCGTCTATTATAATATAATCGCCTATCTTGGCCGCAAGGCCATTTGCGTCATACAGGACTACACTGCCCGACTCTCTTATTCTAACCTCTATGATTCCGTGCATATCTATCGCCTTTCTACATTCGCGGCCGCAAAATCGCACCTTTCAAAAACGTGAATAAGCTATGGCCGCTCAGTATTCCGCCCTTGAAACTCCGGCCTTCATCCCGGATAGGCTCCATAATTCAAGCGCCATATTAAAAAGCGCCATCTTTGGATTTACATTTCTCCTTACATGATTTATGGTATCCATAACGCTGGAAATATCCTTTTCAAGCTTATCCGCAGAAAACCCGGCTGAATAAGAAAATATCTCTTCCATCCTGTCCACGTTAAGAAAAATATTTTTGTCTTCAGTAAATTTGGATACAAGCAAATCCCTGTACCAGGACAAAAGCATCCCGAGAGATTCTTCCAGGTCTGCATATTTTTTCTCGTCGCACACCTCTTCCCTGAATATAGCCCTTTTCTTGAAGAAAAAGTCATTAAGCATTTTATCTCTTTCTCTAATCTCGTCATTCTCTTTAAAAGCTATGGCCCTGCCTAGGCTGCCAAGCGCCATATGCGAAAATAAAATAGCTTTGCTTTCTTCAAAACCGCGCCTTTCAACAAGAAACCTCTGAATTTGAACCTGGCTCAAAAGATTAAACTTCACGGTTTTGCATCTGGAAACAACAGTAGCCAGGATCCCGGATATGCGCGAAGAGGTCAATATGAATATCTGGTTTTCGCGGGGCTCTTCTAGAATCTTCAAAAGGGCATTCTGCGATTCTTCATTCATATCCTCAGCGTTAGTTATTATAAAAATCTTTTTCCCGGCTTCGTACGGTTTCATGCCGGCTTGATAAATTATATTCCTTATCTTATCTATTTTAATGAAACTGGATCCTATTTCTTTTTGTATTATAAATACATCGGGATGATTTGAAGAATTTATTTTACCGCACGAAACGCATTCCTCGCACGCGTCCAATCCTTTTTTCTCGCAATTAATAGCCTTAGCAGCTTCTATGCTTACGGTACGCTTTCCCACGCCCCGGGGCCCGATAAAAAGATACGAGCCGCCCGCATGGTCTTCGCTTATCAGCTCATGCAATAGTCTTACAGCCCTGTCCTGGCCTACTATATCTTTTAATGACATATCTTTAAGGCAGCCTTTCTAATTTTTTCCTGAGTCCGGCCTATTTCCCCGGTTGACGATAAGACCTTTACTCTTTTTTGCTCTTTTTTAGCGATCGAGAGATATCCATTCCTTACTTTATTATGATAGAGAATAGATTTCCGTTCCATCCTGTCTTTGGACCTGCCTGCTCTTAAAAGCCCGGCTTTAGCGTCTATATCCAGTAAAAACGTAATGTCCGGGCTCAGGCCTTTTGTAACAATGCCGGCTATGCTGTTTATGACCTCTAAATCCATGCTGCCGGCATATCCCTGGTAAGCAAGAGTAGCGTCACTAAACCTGTCGCACACGACTATCCTGCCCTGCTCAAGGCTAGGTAAAATCTTCTCTTTTATTATCTGGGCTCTCGCTGCCATGTATAAAAACATTTCGCATGCCACGTCCATGCCTTTGTTCTTGGGGTCCAGCAATATCTTGCGTATCTTTTCGCTGATCAAAGTCCCGCCCGGCTCGCGCGTATGTAAAACTTTAAAGCCCTTCTTGCGCAAAAAATCGCACAATAATCTGGAATGCGTTGTCTTGCCGCTTCCCTCAGGTCCTTCGAATGTTATGAATATCCCGCGTTTCATAATTAATTCCTGTGTGGCAGGCTGGGGCCGTTCGGCGCAGAGATGGTTTCGCCGCGCGCTACGGTTTACGGCTCGTTTTTTATACTGAAGGTAGTCTTGACAGTATAAAAAACTTC
>JAPLMD010000023.1 GCA_026387235.1 Candidatus Omnitrophota bacterium | reverse complement strand
GGCATTATTGTATTATCTCCGACACAACCCCTGCGCCTACCGTATGTCCGCCCTCTCTTATTGCAAAGCGAAGTTCTTTTTCCATGGCAATCGGGATTATGAGTTCTGCTTCTATGTCAATACTATCCCCAGGCATAACCATTTCAACGCCTTGAGGGAGTTTTGCGATTCCGGTTACATCAGTGGTCCTGAAATAAAACTGCGGCCTGTAACCATTGAAGAACGGGGTATGACGCCCGCCTTCTTCTTTGGTTAATATATATACTTTTGCTTTGAATTTTGTGTGAGGTGTGATTGAGCCCGGTTTTGCTAGCACTTGTCCGCGCTCGATGTCGGCTTTTTCAACGCCTCTTAAGAGGACGCCTACGTTATCTCCTGCCTGGCCTTCATCAAGAAGTTTTCTGAACATTTCGATGCCTGTAACTACTGTTTTCTTGGGCTTTTCTGTCAAACCGACTATGTCAACGTCTTCCCCTATCTTTATAATGCCTCTTTCTATACGGCCTGTTGCGACTGTGCCGCGGCCTGTGATGCTGAACACGTCTTCAACAGCCATTAAGAAAGGCTTGTCAATATCTCGCTTTGGTATAGTTATATAAGAATCAACCTGTTTCATAAGGTTTAAGATAGGGCTACAATTTTTGCACTCATCCTTACCGCAGCCGCAGTTCATTGCGTTAAGAGCTGATACCCTTACTATCGGAATCTTGTCTCCGGGAAATTCGTATTTTTTAAGAAGGTCCCTTACTTCAAGCTCTACGAGGTCTAATAATTCAGGGTCATCTACTGCGTCAACTTTATTCAGGCATACGACTATCGTAGGAACGCCTACCTGGCGGGCCAGAAGAATATGTTCCCTGGTCTGAGGCATCGGGCCGTCAACAGCAGATACTACGAGTATCGCTCCGTCCATCTGGGCAGAACCAGTGATCATGTTTTTTATGTAATCAGCATGGCCTGGGCAGTCAACGTGAGCGTAATGGCGGCTCTCGGTTTCGTATTCCGCGTGATGAACATTGATGGTGACTCCGCGTTCTTTCTCTTCGGGCGCGTTATCGATTTCATCGTAGTTCCTATCGATTTCATCGTAGTTCCTTGCTTGGGCTAAGCCGCGGGCAGAAAGAACCTTGGTAATAGAGCTTGTGAGCGTGGTTTTGCCGTGATCAACATGCCCTATGGTACCGATATTTACATGTGGTTTTTTACGCTCAAATTTTTCCTTTGCCATTGTATTGTCCTCCCAAATTTTGCGAAGCAAAATTTGATCCCGAGCAGCCATTATTTTTCATCGGGCTGCGAGGGACCTTTCTACTTCCCAATTATCTTTTCCGCTATATTACCAGGAACTTCCGAATAATGAGAAGGTTCCATTGTATACGAAGCCCTGCCTTGTGTCAAGCTTCTTATGCTGGTTGCGTAACCAAACATCTCCGCGAGCGGAACATCGCCTTTTACAATCTTTATTTTGCCCTTCTGCGTGATTTCCTTAATCCTGCACCTTCTGGAATTCAGGTCACCTATGACATCCCCTGTGTAATTCTCAGGGAATAGCGCTTCAAGGCTCATTATCGGCTCCATTAATTTGCATTTTGCTTTTCTTAAACCGTCGCCAAGGGCTATTGAAGCAGCCATCTTAAAGGCCAGTTCAGAGGAATCGACTTCATGATAAGATCCGTCGATAAGAGTTACCTGGGTATCTATTACCGGATAACCCGCCAATACACCTGTTTTTGCAGCCATCTCTATCCCATCCTCTACAGCGGATATATATTCTTTTGGTATTGCGCCGCCTATTATCTTATTTTTAAATTCCACCCCTGAATCCTGTTCTCCTGGTTTTATTATAATTACTACATGGCCGTATTGGCCGTGGCCGCCTGTCTGCTGTATAAATTTACCGACAGAGCGGACCTCTTCGCTGGGCATCTCTTTATAAGCAACCTGAGGCGCTCCTGTTTTCGCGGTCACTTTGAATTCTCTTAATAACCTGTCTATGATAATCTCTAGGTGCAATTCTCCCATTCCAGATATAATTGTCTGCCCTGTTTCTGCGTTATAATTAACTTTGAAAGTAGGGTCTTCTTCCTGCAATTTATTCAAAGCCATGCCTAGCTTATCCTGGTCCATTTTAGTAGCAGGCTCTATTGCCATTGAAACAACTGGTTCCGGAAAATGTATCTTTTCAAGGATGATAGGATAATCTTCTACACAAAGAGTATCTCCTGTTTTCGTATTTTTAAGGCCTACTATGCCTACAATATCGCCTGCGCCTGCGTCTTCTACTATCTCCTGCTTATTAGCATGCATGCGCACTATCTTGGCAAGCCTTTCTTTTACGTCTCTACTTGAATTATACACATAAGAACTTTGCTTAATTGTTCCTGAATATATTCGCACGTATGTCAACCTTCCTATGTAAGGATCTGATACTATTTTAAAACACAGCCCACAAAAAGGTTCGTCATCGTCGGTCTTCCTGAATACCTCTTCGTTTGAATGAGGATCCACGCCTTTTACAGGCAGAAGATCTAAAGGGGAAGGAAGGCAATCGCATACTGCGTCCAAGAGCATCTGAACGCCTTTATTCTTAAAAGATGCCCCGCATAATACAGGCACAAACATATCTTTTATAACTGCTTTTCTTAATGCGGCTTTTATCTGGTCTAAGGATATCTCTTTATTATGTACATATTTATCCATCAGTATTTCATCGTGTTCTGCGAGTTTCTCAATCAAATCATGCCTGAATTTTTCCGCTTTCTGCAGCATATCCGCGGGTATCGCTTCTTCTCTAAAATTATCCAGCTTCTTTTCTTCTTCAAATATATAGGCTTTCATGTTTATCAAATCAATTACGCCTCTGAAATTTTCTTCGTGTCCTATCGGAAGCTGCAGAGGAAATGCGCTTGCCCCTAATTTTTCTGTAATGCCGTGAAAAACCTTCAGAAAGTCAGCGCCGGTGCGATCCATCTTATTTATAAAAGCTATTCGCGGAACTTTATAGTTATCTGCCTGGCGCCATACCGTTTCAGACTGAGGCTGTACCCCGCCTACTCCGCAAAATACTACAACTGCGCCGTCCAGGACCTTTAAAGATCTCTCAACCTCTGCCGTAAAATCCACATGGCCCGGGGTATCTATAATGTTTATTTTACAGTCTTTCCAACCGCAGGTAGTAGCTGCTGCCATAATGGTGATGCCTCTTTCCTGCTCCTGCTCCATCCAGTCCATTGTAGCAGTCCCCTCATCCACGCTGCCTATTTTATATACGCGGCCCGTATAGAAAAGTATCCTCTCCGTGGTGGTTGTTTTACCAGCGTCTATATGAGCTATGATTCCTATATTCCTAAGTTTTTCTAAAGGGATTTCTCGTATCATATGTTTTTTACTTGTTTTTTGTGCTTCCGTGCTCATCCTTCCGCCTGCATCTTTCTCGTTTTTCTAACCTGGTTAAAAAAGAATTACCAGCGATAGTGGGCAAACGCCTTGTTAGCTTCTGCCATCTTATGCATATCTTCCCGCTTCTTCATGGCAGAACCCTGGCCTTTGTACGCTTCTATTATTTCCTCCGCAAGCTTTTCATACATAGGCCTGCCTTTTTTCTGACGCGCAAAATCTCTTATCCAGCGCATAGCAATAGATATGCCTCTGTCGCTTTTGACTTCTATAGGAATCTGATAAGTGGCGCCGCCGACCCTTCTTGGTTTTACTTCCAGAAGAGGCCTGGCGTTGTCAAACGCCTTTTGCAAAGCCTCTACAGCATTTTTATTTCCTGTTTTTTCAGAAACTATATCCATGGCGCTATATACAATACGCTCTGCAGTAGACTTTTTTCCTTTCTCCATAATCATATTAACAAACTTTGTAACAAGCTTATTGCTATATTTAGGATCAGGTAATACGTCTCTTCTTTCAGCTCTTCTTCTTCTCATTTAATCTCCCAAATTTTGTGAAACAAAATTTGATCCCGAGTCTCGCCACCAAAGGTGGCGAACGAGGGACATTTTATTTTGGTCTTTTTGCGCCGTATTTAGAACGGCTCCTTTTTCTATTCTGAACACCTGCAGTATCAAGAGTGCCTCTTATAATATGATACCTTACGCCGGGAAGATCTTTTACTTTGCCGCCTCTTACCAGCACTATCGAATGTTCCTGCAGATTGTGGCCTTCTCCAGGTATGTAGGACGTAACTTCTATGCCGTTTGTTAACCTTACTCTCGCGACTTTTCTTAGCGCGGAGTTAGGTTTTTTAGGGGTCTGCGTCTTTACCTGTAAACATACCCCTCTTTTTTGCGGACAGCCTTTTAGCGCAGGCGACTTTGTCTTCTTCTTTTTTTCAGTCCTACCAAACCTTATTAATTGGCTTATAGTTGGCATTTTGTTTTAATCCTTTTCTGTTTTTCCCTTTGACTCCAAGGCTTCTTTTACCATATCTATGTTTGCATGGTCTTTAAATCCTGTCCCTGCGGGAATCAGGTGGCCCATTATAACATTCTCTTTCAGGCCTCTTAGCTCATCTATCTTACCGCTAGCAGCTGCGTCCGCTAAAACACGCGTTGTTTCCTGAAAACTTGCCGCAGATATAAAACTCTCTGTGCCTAAAGACGCCTTGGTAATACCCAGAAGTATAGGAGTTGCGCTGGCAGGTTTGCCTTTTTGCTTTGTCACTATTTCGTTTTCTTTCTGGAATATGCGTTTATCAACCTGCATGCCTGAAAGAAATTCCGTATCTCCCGAATCTTCTATTTTAACCTTTCTCAGCATCTGCTTCACTATTATCTCTATGTGTTTATCGTTTATTCTTACGCCCTGCAGCCTGTAGACCTCCTGGACTTCATTCACAAGGTATTCCTGTAGTCTTTTTTCTCCGCTCACTTTCAGAATATCCTGAGGATTTATGGGCCCATCTACCAGCTGGTCGCCGGTCTTTACCCTGTCACCCTTATAAGCATTCAGATGTTTTCCGTGCGGTATTATATATTCGCGTTTCATGCCGGAAGCGGATTTAACAATAATCCTTCTCTGGCCTTTTTTGGATGTAGCAAATTCTACAATACCGTCTATCTCGCTTATCATGGCAGGATCTTTCGGTCTGCGGGCTTCAAAAAGTTCCGCAACCCTTGGCAATCCTCCGGTAATATCCTTGGTCTTAGAAACCTGCCTTGGCGTTTTTGCTATCAAATCTCCCGCGCTCACGAACGCGCCGTCCTGAGGAACTATGTGCGCTCCCGCAGGTATAGGATAAATAGCCAAAACTTCTTTCTTGGCATCCTCTATTATTATCTGAGGGTGATATTCGCCTTTCTGCTCTACGATAACTCTCTCTGCCATACCTGTTGCTTCATCTATCTCTTCAGCCATAGTTATTTCTTCTATTATATCCTCGTATCTTACCTTTCCGCTCACTTCCGTTAATATAGGAGACGTGTAAGGATCCCATTTTACAAACATGACGTTCTTATCTATTTCTTTGCCGTCTTCCGCGAATAGAATAGAGCCCGAAGGAACCATGTGTTTATCAAGCTCTCTGCCATTTTCATCGTTTATGCTTATCTGGCCGTTTCTATTAAGCACGACTATCTCTCCTTCTTTCTGCCTTACTGTCTTTAAGCCGTGATATTTAACGAAACCTTTGAATTTGGATTTCAAAAATGACTGTTCTATGATCCTTGACGCAGTGCCTCCGATATGAAACGTTCTCATTGTCAGCTGAGTACCAGGCTCTCCTATTGACTGAGCTGCTATGATGCCGACTGCCGTACCTAGATCCACTATCTTGCCTTTAGCAAGGTCTATGCCGTAGCACTTTGCGCACACGCCGTATTTTGTTTCGCAGGTAAGAACGCTTCTTATCCTTATTTTTTCTATGCCTGCTAACTGAATCTTATCAGCCATCTCTTCTGTTATTATGCTGCTTGCCTCAACAATAATATCATCCGTAATAATGTCTACTATATTATCAACTGCGACGCGGCCTATAATCCTGTCTCTGAGAGACACCACCTCTTCATCTGCCTCTATGATAGCTTCTATCAAGATGCCGTTCAGCGTACCGCAATCCTCTTCTGTAATAATCACGTCTTGAGCAACGTCAACAAGCCTTCTTGTAAGATACCCGGAATCAGCTGTCTTCAGCGCCGTATCCGCCAAGCCTTTTCTTGCGCCGTGAGTTGAAATAAAATATTCCAAAACAGTGAGCCCTTCCCTGAAATTCGCGGTAATAGGGGTTTCTATGATTTCGCCGGAAGGTTTTGCCATAAGCCCGCGCATTCCTGCGAGCTGTCTTATTTGCTGCTTTGAGCCTCTTGCGCCTGAATTAGCCATCATAAATATAGGATTGAACGGATCCAGATTCTCGAATATAAGGTCTGAAACTTTATCGGTCGCATGAGTCCATATATCAACTATTTTATTATATCTTTCGCGTTCCGTAATAATACCTTTCTTGTATTGATCTTCAACGGCATTGACATCTTTCTTTGAGTTGGCGATAACCTTTTTCTTGTCTTCGGGTATTGTGAGATCGTCAATAGCTATAGAAATTCCTGCCAGCGTGGAATGCTCAAAACCCAGCTTCTTTATATCATCCAGGACTTTTACTGTAGCGTCGTGCCCGAATAATTTATAACAGTTGGCGACTACCTTGCTAAGCTTTGCCTTCTCTAACGTGTCATTTACAAAAGGCATGCCATCAGGCAATATGGTATTAAAAATTATTCTGCCCGCTGTAGTATGCACAATCTCATTATTTATCCTTACCTTGATCTTGGCATGCATCTTTATCTCTCTGTCATAAAAAGCAAGTTCTGCCTCGCCCTTATCCGCAAAAACCCTACCATCTCCTTTTAATCCTGATTTTTCCTGCGTTAGATAATAAGAACCCAGCACGATATCCTGCGTAGGCGTTACTATAGGCCTTCCGTCGGACGGAGAAAATATGTTATTGGACGCGAGCATTATAAGCCTGCATTCAATCTGAGCTTCCATTGATAAAGGCACATGAACCGCCATCTGGTCTCCGTCAAAATCAGCGTTAAACGCAGTGCAGACTAACGGATGTATTCTTATAGCTTTTCCTTCTATGAGAATCGGCTGAAAAGCCTGTATGCCAAGACGATGCAGCGTGGGTGCCCTGTTCAAAAGCACGGGGTGGTCTTTTATTACTTCGTCCAGTATATCCCATACCTCTAACCTTGCTTTTTCAACCATCCTTTTCGCACTCTTTATGGTATGGACAAATCCTTTTTCTTTTAATTTCTTAATAATAAAAGGCTCGAATAACTCTAGCGCCATTTTTTTCGGAAGTCCGCATTCCCATATCTTGAGTTCCGGTCCTACCACAATTACGCTTCTCCCGGAATAATCAACGCGTTTTCCAAGAAGATTCTGCCTGAATCTGCCTTGTTTTCCTTTAAGCATATCGCTCACTGATTTAAGAGGCCTATTTGCAGGCCCAAGCACGGCCCTTCCGTGACGACCGTTGTCAAAAAGCGCGTCAACCGCTTCCTGAAGCATTCTCTTTTCATTTCTTATGATAATGTCTGGCGCCTTTAATTCCAGGAGCTTTTTTAAACGATTGTTCCTGTTTATAACCCTGCGGTATAAATCATTAAGATCGCTTGTGGCAAATCTTCCGCCTTCCAGAGGTATAAGAGGCCTTAAATCAGGCGGTATAACCGGTATCACATCCATGACCATCCACTCCGGTTTATTGCTTGATTTCGCGAACGATTCTATTGCTTTCAGCCTCTTTAAAATCTTTCTCTTGTTTTGCTCTGATTTCTGATCGCGAAGATCTGCCTTAAGCTCAATTATTGTCTGGCCCATGTCTATTTCTTTTAAAAGTTCTTTTATGGCTTCCGCGCCTATCATAGCCTTGAACTTACTGCTGCCGCATTCTTCTACACACTTTCTATATTTTTCTTCCGTTAGAAGTTCTTTTTTCTTCAAAGGCGTATCCCCGGGCTCTATAACAACGTATTCCTCATAATATAACACCTTTTCTAGTTCCCTTAAGCCCATGTTCAGCAAAAGAGCCATCCTGCTTGGCATTGCCTTGAAAAACCATACATGCGAACATGAAGCCGCAAGTTCAATATGGCCCATCCTGTCGCGTCTTACCTTGGAAAGAGTAACCTCTACTCCGCAGCGATCGCATACAATGCCTTTATATTTTATCCTTTTATATTTTCCGCAGCTGCATTCCCAGTCGCGGGTAGGCCCGAATATTTTTTCGCAGAAAAGGCCGTCTTTTTCCGGCCTCAGAGTCCTGTAATTGATAGTTTCTGGCTTCTTCACTTCGCCTTTTGACCATGACCTTATTATATCAGGAGAAGCTATCTTTATAGATATATAATCAAAAGAATTCATAGAGTCGTTTAACATATATCTCCTATTTCTTGGCTTTGTGTTCCCGTTTTTCTTTTTTTGCTTTTTTGCGCTTCTCTTTTAGTTCCTGAACCGACAACACATTCGCCTCAGGACTTTTTCCTTCTTTATACTCTGTCTTTATGTCAATTCCCAGACTTTGAAGTTCTTTTACCAAGACATTAAACGATTCAGGAGTGCCCGGATGCATGGGGTTTTCGCCTTTAACTATTGATTCATACGCCATGGTCCTGCCTGTCACGTCATCGCTTTTTACGGTTAAAAGCTCCTGCAGCGTATAAGCTGCGCCGTATGCTTCCAAAGCCCACACTTCCATTTCTCCAAACCTCTGGCCTCCGAACTGAGCCTTTCCTCCGAGCGGCTGCTGCGTAACCAGCGAATAAGGCCCTATGGAGCGGGCGTGCATCTTATCATCTACAAGATGCGCAAGTTTCATCATATATATATAACCTATTGTTACCTTTTGATCAAAAGGTTCTCCGGTTAATCCGTCAAACAGCCTTACCTTGCCTTCCTGAGGAAGTTTTGCATAGTTAAGGCACTGCTTTATTTCTTCTTCTTTTGCTCCGTCAAAAATAGGGGTATCTACTTTATAACCCATTACTTTTGCGGCCCACCCTAGATGAGTCTCAAGTATCTGTCCCACGTTCATTCTTGAAGGAACTCCCAGAGGATTTAAAACTATTTCTACGGGTGTCCCGTCTTCTGCAAAAGGCATGTCTTCTTCAGGAAGAATCTTTGCGATAACGCCCTTGTTTCCGTGCCTGCCTGCCATCTTGTCTCCTACGGAAAGTTTTTTCTTGCTGGCAATATACACAACCACTCTTTTTAAAACGCCTGCGGGCAGTTCATCGCCTCTTTTAAGCTTATCAACCTCATGCTCTTCTTCGTAAAGAATTTCCTCCAGTTGATCATTGTAAACCATTAACGTGCGTCTCGCTTCGAATTCCAGCTCAGCATCAGATTCTATCTTTATGCTGGAGATGTCGCATTTTTCAAATTTAAGAAGATCTTTTTTTCTTATCGGCCTGCCTTCCGCTATTAGAGTAAATCCTGTTTCATCGGATAACAAAGGCGCAGAAAGCTTTACTCCTGAAAGAAGTTTATACAGCCCCTCTTCTCTCTCTGTTTTTACGTTATCAATCCTCTTTCCGTAGTCTTCCCTGATTCTGTCTATCTCTTTATTTTCTGCCTGAATTTCTTCCTTTGTTTTTGACTTAGGCCCTTTTCTTGAAAATATCTTAGTATCTACCACTATACCTTCTACGCCCGAAGGAACAGCTAGAGAAGCGTCTCTAACATCTCCTGCTTTCTCTCCGAAAATAGCCCTTAATAACTTTTCTTCCGGGGAAAGTTCTGTTTCGCTTTTTGGCGCAACCTTTCCAACCAGAATATCTCCGGGCCCAATCTCCGCGCCTACTCTTATCATGCCGTCTTCGCCTAAATTCTTAAGCGCTTCTTCGCTGACATTAGGTATATCGCGCGTAATTTCTTCATTTCCAAGCCTGGTCTCTCTTGCCTCTATTTCAAACTCTTCTATATGTATAGATGTATACACATCGCCCTTTAAAAGCCTTTCGCTTATAAGTATGGCGTCTTCAAAATTATAGCCGCGCCATGGCATAAAAGCTACTAGGACATTTTTTCCGAGCGCCAAATCTCCTTTGTCTGTAGCAGGTCCGTCCGCTATTACGCTGCCCGCCTTTATTTTATCGCCAATATTAACAACAGGCCTCTGATTTACGCATGTATTGGCATTGCTTCTAGAGAATTTTCTTAATTTATAAACAATGCTGTTATTTACGACTATTTCGTCAGATTGAACGCTTGTAATCTTACCGTCCGATTTTGCAATCATTACTGCGCCGGAGTCCATCGCAACTTTCTTTTCCAATCCAGTTCCCACCAGAGGACTTTCTGTAAATAATAAAGGTACTGCCTGGCGCTGCATGTTTGAACCCATAAGAGCCCTGTTAGCGTCATCGTGTTCTAGAAAAGGTATTAAGCCTGCCGCGATGCTCACAAGCTGCTTGGGAGACACGTCAATGTAATCTATCTTGTTTGGCTGGACAAGCGGAAAATCTCCTTTATATCTGCATGAGACTCTTTCATCCGTAAATTTCCCATCTTTATCTACTTTGGCATTTGCCTGAGCTACTATGTACTTATCTTCAATGTCAGCTGTTAAATACTCTATTCTGTTAGTAGCTCTTCCGTTCTCAACTTTTCTGTAAGGTGTCTCTATAAAACCTAATTTATTTATCCTAGCGTAAGTGCTCAAAGAAGATATGAGCCCTATATTAGGGCCTTCCGGAGTCTCGATAGGGCATATTCTTCCGTAATGCGAATGATGCACGTCTCTTACTTCAAAACCCGCTCTTTCCCTGGATAGTCCTCCTGGACCTAAAGCGCTCAATCGTCTTTTGTGGGTCATTTCAGCCAGAGGGTTTGTCTGGTCCATGAACTGAGAAAGCTGGCTTCTCCCGAAGAAATCCTTTATAACGCTTGAAACGACTTTAGAATTTATAAGGTGATACGGCATCATCGTGTCAATATCGTATATAGCCATTCTGTCTTTGCAGAAACGCTCCATTCTCGCAAGGCCTATTCTGAACTGTTCGGCAAGAAGTTCTCCTACGGTCCTGACCCTGCGATTTCCGAGATGATCTATGTCATCTACTGCTCCCTCGCCATTCTTCAGATCCAGTAAATATCTTACTACATTTACTATTGTTTCTTTGTCTAAGATTTTTTTGTCCAAAGAAACATTCATATCTAATTTTCTATTTAATATATAACGGCCTACCTTATCCAGGTCGTATCTGCGCTTATCGAAAAATAATTTATCCAGAAAACTTTTTGCGCTTTCAAACGTTAAGGGATCGCCTGGCCTGAGTTTTTTATAAATATCAAGAAGGGCTTCTTCTCTTGTCTTTGTGTGATCTCTTTCAAGGGTATTGGCGATTTCCTGCACGGTATCCCTGAATACCTCCAGATAGCGCACGCCGTTGTCCCAGAGCTTTTCTATAACCTGCTCATCTAATTTACCGTTGCCTGCCAGTAGTATTTCTCCGGTCTCGGGATGCTTTATATCTCTTACCGCCACTCTGCCGGCATATTTCATAAGGGACGCTTTTCTGAGAGGCCTGACTCTTTCCACTCCGGTAAAAAGCTTCATTATCTCTTCATTTGTCTCATAACCAAGCGCCCTGAGTAAAATAGTGGACAGAACTTTTTTGCGCCTGTCTATAAATACGTAAAGAACGTCATTTGCGTCAAATTCAAACTCCAACCACGATCCTCTGGAAGGTATTATTCTGCCGGAATACAGCCTCTTGCCGGACGCATGCATAGTTTCTTCGAAAGATACGCCTGGAGACCTGTGCAGCTGGCTGACCACAACCCTTTCGTCCCCGTTTATAATAAAAGTGCCGGTATCTGTCATTAAAGGCAGATCCCCGAGATAGACTTCCTGCTCTTTTGTATCCTTCTTGGATTTAAGCCTTATTTTTATCTTCAGAGGGGCTGCGTAACTCACAGCCCTTTTCTGGCATTCTAACTTGTCATACTTAGGCTTACCCATAGAATAAGACACAAACTCCAGTCTATAATTTCCGTCATTGCTTTCTATGGGAAATATCTCTTCAAGTACCCCTTGCAGGCCTTCCTGCTTCCTTTTAGTCTTAGGGATATCCATCTGCACGAAATTCTTGTAAGAATCTGTCTGCAGTTCCAATAGATACGGAATATCAACTATCTCTTTCAGCCTTGCAAAATTTTTGCGTTCTGACATATGACCTCTTATTGAAATACTGAGTAATCGCGAAACCACGCGGAGCAAAGCGTGGGACTGCGCGGAAAGTTTTGATTAGTTACTTTAACTCTACCTTTGCGCCCTGAGCTTCAAGCTTTTTCTTTATGTCTTCAGCTTCTTCTTTAGAAACGCTTTCCTTAACTGTCTTAGGAGCGCCTTCAACAAGATCTTTTGCCTCTTTAAGGCCTAGGTTGGTTATAGTCCTTATTTCCTTAATTACCTGAATCTTATTGGTTCCAGATGAAACAAGAACTACCGTAAAAGTAGTCTTTTCTTCTTGCGGAGCAGCTGCGCCTTGAGCTGCGCCTGGCGCGGCAACTGCAACAGGAGCCTGCGCAGTTACGCCGAATTTTTCTTCTAAAGCCTTTACCAGATTTGATAGCTCTAAGACGCTCATCTGTTCAATGGTGCCGAGCATCTCTTCAATCTTTTTGTTGTCAGACATTTTAAAACCCTCCAAATTTTGCGAAGCAAAATTTGATCCCGAGCTGCCATAGTTTTTTCCATCGGGCAGCGAGGGACCTTTGTCTTTCGCTATTGTTTTTCTTTTTTATCTTTTACCGCATTCAACGCATACGCCAATTTGCATATAATACCGTTCAGCGTAATAACTAATCCCTGAATCGGAGAATTCAAAATAATTGCAAGTTTTGTCAAAAGCACCTCTCTGGAAGGGAGGGCGGCAATGGCGATTATCTCCTGATTCGAAAGAATTGCGCCGTCCGCAAACCCGCCGCATATTTTCAAAGGCTCATGTTCTTTTGAAAATTTTACAAGCATCTTGGATACGATACTGAGGTCGCTTTTGTGCACCGCAATACCTACTTCGCCCTGAATAAACTCTGTTATCGCGCTATTGGCGCTGTCCTTCAAAGCCTTTTTGGCCATTGAATCTTTTACAACCAGGTATTCTCCTGCTATCTTTTTAAGTTCCTTGCGAAGTTCATTTATATCCTGAGCGCTTAGGCCTTTATATCTAGTGACTATAAGCATCTCTACGCTGTTAAGCCTTGAGGTTATTTCTTTAACCATTAATTTCTTTGTTTCTAACGCTACCTTTGCCATTATGTTGTCCCTAGTTTTGTAAGATCCAGATTTAAGCCTGGGCCCATTGTAGTTGAAATGGATATATTTTTTATAAACTTGCCTTTTGCGGCCTGAGGCCTTGCTTTATTTATCGCGCTAACGACCGTATCAATATTTTCGCAGATTGCTTTTTCTTCAAAAGAAATCTTGCCTACGCCTATATTTATATTGCCCTGCTTGTCGAGCTTGAATTCTATTTTTCCTGCCTTAGCCTCTTTAACAGCCCTGCCCAGGTCATTGGTGACAGTGCCTGTCTTGGGGTTAGGCATAAGGCCTCTTGGGCCAAGAACCTTGCCAAGCTTTCCAACATCTCTCATCATATCAGGCGAACTTATTACAACATCAAAATCCATCCAGCCTGAACTTATCTTAGCTATAAGATCATCTCCTCCGACATGTTCCGCGCCTGCTTCTTTAGCTGCGTTGCCGGCCTCGCCTTTGCATAAAACAAGTACCCTGATCTTTTTGCCGGTGCCATTAGGAAGCATCAGAGTCCCTCTTACCATCTGATCAGACTGTTTTGGGTCTGTTCCGAGATTAAACGCCAGCTCTACTGTTTCATCAAATTTAGGATGAGGTATTTTTTTTAAAACAGAAACAGCCTCTTCAGTAGAATAAGCTTTCTCGACATCAGCTATCTTTTGAATTTCTTTGCGCCTCTTTGTCAACTTTGTCATTTTATTTCTCCACTACATCTATGCCCATGCTGCGGGCGGTTCCTTCCACTATCTTCATCGCGGCTTCAACTTCTATCGTATTCAGGTCTTTCATCTTTGTCTGGGCAATCTCTTTTACCTGCGCCTTTGTAACCTTCCCCATCTTTTCTTTGTTCGGCTGTCCGGATGCTTTTGCTATTCCGCAAGCGCGTTTTAAAAGCACAGAGCATGGAGGACTCTTGATTATAAAGGAAAACGACTTGTCTTCGTATACGCTTATAACAACTGGCAATGTCAGGCCCGGCCTATCTTTCGTCCTTTCATTAAAAGTTTTGCAAAATTCCATTATGTTCACGCCGTGCTGGCCTAAGGCAGGCCCGACCGGCGGCGCTGGATTTGCCTGGCCGCCTGTTACATACAGCTTTATCATTGATTTTATTTTCTTAGCCATATTATAATCGCTCCGCTTGCCAGTATTCTAATTCAACCGGCGTAGCTCTGCCGAATATTGAGACCATTACTTTTATTCTGCCTTTATTCGGGTTTACATCTTCTACTGTACCGTTGAAATTTATAAAAGGGCCTTCTATTATTTTTATACTGTCGCCTTTTTCAAAAACTACCTTAGGCGTAGGTTTTTCTTTCCTCTCTTCTGTTTGTTTGATTATATGATTTACTTCGCTTTCTAACAGAGAAACAGGTTTTGACTTTGATCCTATGAAACCAGTGACACCGGGTATATTCCTCATGATATACCAGACATCATCATTAAGATCCATCTCAACTAGCACATAACCCGGGAAAAATTTTCTTAAGGATAACTTTTTTTTGCCGTCTTTTACTTCTGAGACCTGTTCCGTAGGTATGAGGATCTGAAAAACATTATTTTTTAATACACCTTCCTGTATCTTGGACTCTATGCTGGCTTTTACCCTGTCTTCTTGTCCTGTTAAAGTATGCATTACGTACCAATTATGACTCATATAAAGAACAACCCCTTACTTTAATATAAGATTGATGCATCTTGACAATACTATGTCCACCATGCCTATAAACATGGCTAAGAGAAGTGTCGATACTATAACAACCGTTGTAGAGCCGATGAGCTCGTCTTTTGTTGACCATGATACCTTCTGCATCTCAACTTTTACTTCTGTTATAAAATTTGCTATTTTTTCGAATAGTTTCATAATTTGCGAAGCAAATTATGATCTTGAAGCGCCGTTAAACAATGTGAGCGGATAGCGAACATTGTAGACGCTGAAAGATCTAATTGTCTTTATACTTCTTTTGTCTTGTCTCCATCAAGGTCCTTCGAATCCCCTGCAGCCTACAATATTTTAAATCAACATGGCAGGCCAGGAGGGATTCGGCGCCCTTCGCTTCGGCCTCGTCCGGAGGCCTCGGCACTTCCTCAGACATTACGTCCTCGGTCGCTCCGGGTCGGCCACTCGTCCCGATAAACAAATGCTCCTATTTGTCGCATTTATCGGAACTCCCTTCGAATCCCCTGCAGCCTACAATATTTTAAATCAACATGGCAGGCCAGGAGGGATTCGAACCCCCAACACGCGGCTTTGGAGACCGCTGCTCTGCCAGTTGGAGCTACTGGCCTGTGTAGGCCTTCTCAAATTTTTTTATTTCTCTTCTTTATGCAAAGTTCTTTTCTTGCAAAATTTACAAAATTTCTTTATCTCAAGTCTTGCTGTCTGTTTTTTCTTATTCTTGGTGCTTGTGTAGTTGCGCCTTTTGCATTCTGTGCAAGCTATTATTATAAATTCTCGAGGCATTATTGTATTATCTCCGACACAACCCCTGCGCCTACCGTATGTCCGCCCTCTCTTATTGCAAAGCGAAGTTCTTTTTCCATGGCAATCGGGATTATGAGTTCTGCTTCTATGTCAATACTATCCCCAGGCATAACCA
>JAPLMD010000055.1 GCA_026387235.1 Candidatus Omnitrophota bacterium | reverse complement strand
AAAAGAGTTTTTTGTTCTCTTCGTCTACGAAGAGGCTGCACGCGCCTTTCTGTATGGTGTGGTCTTTGATGTATTCGGCTCGCTGTTTTTCCAGGAGCTCTTGCTTTTTCTTATGAGCTTGTTTTATAGATAACTCTATCTGGGAAAGGTCTTCCACAAGATCCAGCAGCGCATGGATAGAAGTATTCGTAGTTTCTATGTCGAGTTTTCTGCTTTTAATAATTGCATCTGTGTTGCGCAGGCTCAAGCTATCTTCAGACCTTACAATTAAGCCCGGCATGTCTTTTTTGGGCTTCAGGCCTATGTATTTAGGGATGAGGTTATCGCTGAATCTGAATTCCTGGCCTTTGAACTGATTTGGCAGGCTTATTACCATATCCTCATAGAATGCCTCGTTATATATATCCTGCAGGACAAGCGACTGGCGGAAGCCTGACTTAGAGCCTTTGTTTTGTATCTTGAGTTCTAAGCACATATTGCCCTTATTCTTGCGGAGTTCAAAAATATACATGGGCTCAATCTTAGTCTCCGGCCAATTAAACTTTAAAGATATAGAATCGTCTGATATCCTATCGCTCTTCCAGGTGGCGCCGGAAGAATGATACCATCTATCGTCTATATAAAAGCTTGATTCTATGCCTGATTCTTTTGTTAACGCTGTGTTTTTATGGCACAGGGAGACTTTTCTTGTCTTGTCGTCTATAAATATCCGGTAATTGCCTTTTTGTATGGTGTGGCTTTTAATGTATTCGACAAACTGTTTTTCCAGGAGTTCCTGTTCTCTGAGTTTCAACTCTCTTTGTCTTGCCTTCTCCTCCGCGAGTTTTTTCTTCAGGAGGTCCTTTTCTCTGCGCTGCAACTCTCTTTGCCTCATTTGTTCTTCTTTGAGCCGTTTCTTTTCCAGTTCCCGCTCTTTTTTCAATGCCTCCCTTTGCCTTGCCTTTTCCTCCGCGAGTTTTTTCTTTGCAAGCTGCTGTTTCTTGCGCTGAGCCTCTTTTATGTATAGCTCTATCTGAGTAAGGTCTTCTGCGAGTTCAATAGATACAGAGAGAGATTCTTTAGTGGTTTCCATATAGAGTTTGCGGGCCTTTATGATAGCGTCTGTATTGCGGATAGTAAGACTGGCTTTTGAGCGCGCTATTATAGCGGGCAGGCCTTTCTCTGCTGCCTTTACCCCTATATATTCAGGAGTCTGTTTATCGCTGAATCTGAATTCCTGGCCTTTGAACTGATTTGGCAGGCTTATTACCATATCCTCATAGAATGCCTCGTTATATATATCCTGCAGGATAAGCGACTGGCGGAAGCCTGAGATTATGAGTTCGCCGGAGTTAATCGTGCTTTCCAGCAAGATTCTATTTTCAGTGAGAGTTATATTTACAAGCTGCGCAAGCCCTTTAAGGCCGGGCCAGGCAAGATTCAGGCTGATGGAATCACCCGAGTTACTCTTGGTCTTCCATGCGGCGCCTGAGGAGTGATGCCACATCTCCTCTGAGTAGAAGGTTGACTCTATCCCCGTGTCTTTTGTTAATAAAATGTCTTTATGGTATAAAAAGAGTTTTTTGTTCTCTTCGTCTACGAAGAGGCTGCACGCGCCTTTCTGTATGGTGTGGTCTTTGATGTATTCGGCTCGCTGTTTTTCCAGGAGCTCTTGCTTTTTGCACTTATTGCTTTCTATTAAAAAATCTATCTCGGAATCATTCTTGATAATTCTGATCTTTGCAGACAGGAAATTATCCGGCTCTGTATTTAAATATAAAACCTCTCTATTTTCTATGCTAAGCTCTTTTACAAATTTTATATTTCTATCAATATCGAGCTTTTGATCTATTTTTAATGCAACATCTTGTCCTTCACATTGGGCCTCAAACAACACGCCTGGCAAAGAGACCTGACCCGAGTCTTCATTTCTCAATCCTATAGTTAATAAGCCCGAATCTCTTAAAATAACACTCCCCCAGGAAGCATCCTGATTAAAATTTCCAAAATCAGTCGCTGTAAACCATTTTTTATATTCTCCTCTTAATAATAAACCTAGCCTGCGATTTTCAGTTATGAATTTTGAATCAGCACAAGACTCTATCCTCAAATCTATACCAAGATCATCTGTTATGGACATGTGCCAAAATTGCCTGATATTCGATAAAGGCCAGCTCATTTCCAAAATAACCCCGTCTGCGCTCTTCTCCTTTATCTTTATAAGCGCATCTTGAGAATGGTTCCATTTTTTCTTTACCAGAAAAGATGTGTAAATGCCGACATCCTCTGTTATCTCTCGCTTATCAAAAAAGATCTTTATCTTATTATTAAGTATCTTTACCTCAATAGGGCCTTTTTTTATTGTCCTCGATTCCTTTATGGCAAGAATATATCTTCTTAAATCTTCCTCCTTCTCGAATATTTTTATTCTGCCTCTAAATACCTTCTTGACAGTAGACGGCAGGGACTCGTTTATGAACGCCCTGTCCATAAATTGGATGATCCTGCATCTTGTTTCCTGTCCGCTATTAAAGACATCTATATTATTATCTTCTGAATACGTTTCTACAAGTACGCAAGGAAGTAATTCGCCTTCTACGTTATCCCCTGAAATTCCAAAAAAACCTTTACATCTATAGTCTGTGGGAAAAACGCTATGGGTACTATTACTAGCCAGAAACTCGTCTGGAAAAAACTCTTCACTTTCTAAATCTATCCATCTGTTAAATTCCTCATTAAAAGCCAAAAAGACTTTGCCCTCCTCTATCGAAATAGACTCGTTGGATGCGAGTTCCACCTTCCATTCTATCTGTCCTGGCTGTTTGTGCTCTATTTCCCAATTTTGATAAATAGGGACAGCCAAATGCTCTCCTCTGGCAATAATCTTTTCCGCACTTTCGCTTTCTATTCTCCAGAGATACTCATTAGAAAGGTGTTCCTTGCTACCTGTATTAAATGAAACATATCCTCCAAGATGTTTTGTCAAAGGGATACCTTTCCAGTTTAATCCTAGCCTTCCGTTATTAAAAATAACCGTTAGTGAATTATCTTTTATCAGAGACACTCCTTTTTTGGCGCCGATAGTCTGCATATAAGACGCTGCCACTTTCTTAAAAGATGTGTCCTGTATAATATGCCCCTCTTTCAAAAATATACCTCTTTGACATAATCGGCTCGCAGTATTTAGATCATGCGTAACAAGGATTACTGTTTTATTCTGTTCTCTGAGTTCGAAAATCTTCTTTATGCACTTTTTCTGGTATTCCGCATCCCCAACTGCCAGTGTGTCATCTATGACTATGATGTCAGGATCTATATGTATCGCCAGGCTAAAGGCAAGGCGCACAAACATACCTTGAGACAGGCTATTGCATGTCGCGTCTATAAACCTGCCTATGCCGGAAAATTCCAAAATATCATCAAACTTTGCGTCTATCTCTTCTTTCTTTAAACCGAAAAGTGCGGCATTGAGATATATATTCTGCCTGCCGGTTAACTCGTGCTGAAATCCTGCTCCGAGATCCAATAAACCCGAAACCCTTCCATTTATAACAATCTCGCCCTTATCAGGCTTTAGTATGCCGGCTATCAATTTCAAGATGGTAGTCTTGCCTGCACCATTCTCGCCTATAATAGCAAGTCCTTCTTTTTGATTTACGCTGAAACTTATGTCTTCTAAGGCCCATAACTCTTCAACGTTCGATTTGCCGTTAATGACAAATTTAATCATGTATCTTTCCCATATATTTTTAAATTCTACTGCTATATCATTCTTATCCATAATCACATTCTCTTTATGAATTTGTATTCTAATTTCAAAAATATAAAGTAACCCATAAGAAATAAGCCAAAGGCCGCGATAAAACTCCACAAAAAATAAGGACCTGTTAAAACTTTATTATCATACAGTAACGCGTGAAATAGATAAATAAATGGAGTAACCGGGTTCATGAAGGCAAATTTACTATACGATAGCGGGATGCTGTCTATTGAATAAAATATCGGAGTAACCCACATCCATAACATAAGGCCTATGTTCAGGATATGAGTCAGGTCGCGAAACAGGATATTGGTACTGGCTGTAATAAAAGAAAGGCCAAGCGTGAAGACAAAATATAAGATTAACAGGATAGGCAGGTAAATAAATGTCGTAAAAATATGAGGATTGGATATTACAAAAAAAGGAAGTAATATGCCTAACCCTGCTAAAAATATAACAAAATTAGAACATACCTGCGCTAGAGGAAACATTTCGCGCGGAATAGAAAATTGATTTAATAAGGATGAATTTCCCAAAACAGACGTAGCAGATTCATTAATAGACGACGAAAAAAAGAACCATGGCACCATGCCGCTCAGGACAAAACACGTAAAATTAGGCTGCTCGGTCCTAAAGATACTGGTAAAAACAAAACTTATCACAAACGCGAGTAATATCGGATTCAGAATAGACCACCCAAAGCCTAATCTTGACCCAATATATCTACCCTTGAGATTTTTTATTATTAAACTCCTTAATATATCTTTTTTGCCACATACTTCTTTAAATCTTGATATTATAAGCTGCATATATCCCTTTAACCCATCCGTTCATAAGAATCAATTGCAACAGTTGATTTATTTTTCTTGATCCAGTAAGACGAAGCAGATTTATCTAATTTCTTGCTTAAAATATCTTTTTGAAAAAGTCTGAGTAAAATCCCTATGGGAGAAAATATCAAATAAAAAACTATCAGTAAAGTTACGGTGTTAGCTATCTTCCCAATCCATAATATTATGGCATCTAAAATCTTTTTAATAGGGCCTAATACAACTGGGTACGCTATAGCAAAAACCAAAACCAGGCTACCCGTGTCTGTAAACCAGATAAAATGCGCCTTTTCTCTATAAAACATGACACATCCGGCTATATTCAAACCCAATGCCAGGCCAAAACCGAATCTTCTGAGTTCTTTAATTTCTTTCTTTTTTTTCTCTGGCAGATGCGCTCTCTTAAAAGCCAGCATATCCATAAGCACTTTCAATAGTTTTTTAAAACCTAGTTTTGAATTTCCTTTTTCTCTTTTTTTCAAAATCACTGGGATTTCTTTTATTTTGTACCTCTTAAAATAAACTATGTACAAAATCTCCTCTATTATAGCAGGGCCATTCGAAACAAGCGAATCTAAATTAATAGATTCTAACACGCGCCTTTTAAAACATTTATAGCCGGACGTGCAATCCCTTATTTTTATCCCCAGGTATTTTCTTATGAAATAATTCACAGCTCTCGAGAAACATCTTCTAAAAAAACTTCTCTCAATATCGCTGCCGCCTTTAACAAACCTCGATCCTATAACAATATCATTATATTTTGCCTCTTTTATAAAATCCTGGATATATTTAGGGTCATGCGTAAAATCAGCGTCCATCTCCATAATATAGCGGATATCGTGCCTTTTTAGAACTGCCTTAAACCCATCTACAGACCTTTCCCTGCGGATCGCCCTGTGTATTACAGAAACTCTACTATCACTTCTAGCAATCTTATCTGCTATAATACCAGTGCCATCAGGGGAATCATCATCGACTATAAGCACGTTGACATCAGGTGCATGCCTGAATATATTGGAAATAAGCTTCTCTATATTCTCTCTTTCGTTATAAGTTGGAATGATAATTATAGTTTCTGCCATAACTATGAATAAAGCTTATCCAAAGTTTCGCGATTTGCCAAGCTAATCGAGTTCAAAATGCTCCTTTATTTCATGCCTTTCTTCTGGCTGCGCCTTTTTATCTAAAATAAAGCTTCCTATTGCAAGATAATCCATATCTGTGCGCATAAAACACCTGTAGGCATCCTCAGGGCTACAGACTATCGGCTCTCCCCTCACATTGAATGATGTATTTATTATTACTGGGCAGCCTGTTTTTTTATCAACTTCTCTCAGAAGCTCATAATATATTTCATTTCCGCAGCCCGTTGATACAGTCTGAACGCGAGCGGAGCTATCCACATGCGTAACAGCGGGTATATCAGAGCGGATTATTTTTAACCTCCCGAATCCCTTAGGCTCTTCTGCGGGCCTTGATTTCAGATGTCCATTTTTAACATTTGCCACTAAAAGCATGTATGGACTTTCGCAATCTATGTCAAAATAATCTCCTGCTTTTTCAGCCAGGGCTGTTGGCGCAAAAGGCCTGAATGATTCCCTGAATTTTATCTTGAGGTTCATACGCGACTGCATATCTGAAGAACGGGCATCGCCTATTATGCTCCTCGCGCCCAATGCCCTGGGCCCGAATTCCATCCTGCCCTGGAACCAGCCTATTATCTTATTGTCAGCAATGAGCCCAGCTGTCTTGCTCAATAAATCAGCTCTGGAATATTTCTCATACGGTATATCATTTTTCTTTAAATAATTTTCTATGTACCCATCTGTATATTCAGGTCCTAAATAAGAGCCTTTCTGGCTGTCTTTTGCATTATCTGCATCGCGCTTATTACCCAGATATTTATACCAAATCCTTAATGCTGCGCCTATAGCCCCTCCTGCATCTCCGGCAGCAGGCTGTATCCAAATCCTCTCAAAAGGCCCCTGTTTTAAAATCTTGCCATTACCCACGCAATTTAACGCAACTCCTCCGGCAAGACAAAGATTCTTCTGGCCCGTAACAGCATGGATATGTTTTGCGGCCCTTAACATAACTTCTTCTGTCACTGCCTGCACAGACCTTGCCAGGTCCATTTCTCTCTGGGTAATTTCGGTCTCTGGTTTTCTGGGAGGCCCGCCGAATAATTTATTAAATCTTTTATTGGTCATTGTAAGGCCTGTGCAATAATTGAAATATTTCATGTTGAGCCTGAAAGAACCGTCCTCCTTCAAATCTATAAGTTCTCTAAAAATTAAATCAACATACGCCGGCTCGCCATAAGGCGCGAGGCCCATCAACTTATATTCTGCAGAATTCACCTTGAAGCCAGCATAATATGTAAATGCGGAATATAAGAGCCCGAGCGAATGAGGGAATCTTATCTCGTGCTGTAAATCAAAATCATTGTCTTTTCCGACTCCAAAACTGGCAGTGGCCCATTCGCCTACTCCGTCCATTGTAAGTATCGCTGCCTCCTGGAAAGGAGACGGGTAAAAGGCTGAGGAGGCATGAGATTCATGGTGCTCTGCAAACAGTATCTTGCCTTCATAACCAAGTTTTTCAGCTATCAAAGGCCTCATCCAGAGCCGCTCCTTAATCCATAAAGGAATAGCCTTATGAAATGATCTAAAGCCAATAGGCGCATAGGATAAATACGTCAGGAGTATTCTTTCAAATTTTAAAAGAGGCTTATCATAAAACGCCGTGAAAGATAAATCCCTTTTTGTTATCCCGCCTTTCTCCAGGCAGAAATTTACAGCATTTTCAGGAAAATTAAAATCGTGCTTTTTGCGGGTAAAGCGTTCCTCCTGCGCCGCAGCGATAATTTCGCCGTCTTTAATCAATGCCGCTGCGCTATCGTGATAAAAACATGAGATTCCTAAAATATAGATTGTCATAACAGTTCAGGTATCCATCCCTTTCTTCCAAAATATTCGCAACATTCCGAATAGCATTAAAACTGCTTTCCTTTGTCTGGCTTAGAAAAGGCCTTGAATCTTTCGCTAATCTTAATGGCTATGGGCGATTAAAAAGGTAAGCGTATAAATCATATAATATTATCATATAAAAACTCTATCTTCTTTAACATTATCTCCAGCGAAAAAGAATTGTCAATAGATAAAGAAGCCTCTCTTTTCATCCTGCTTAAAAGACTATTCTGTCTAAGCATGGCTAACACCCTTTCAGCTACTTCTTCATACGCGCCAGCCGCTACAATATAACCGGTCCTGCCATCCTTGACAAGGTCAGCTACGCCACCGACATTTGTAGCTACAACAGGGCAACCCTTGGCCAAAGCTTCGATAAGGGCTATAGGCATGCCTTCCCATTTGCTTGTGAGAACTACTATATCTACAATATCCAGTATCTCCGAAACATCCCTCCTCCACCCAGCAAAAATAAACCTACCATTCAAAGGTAATAAACTAAGGGCCTTCTGGCATCTTTTTTTTAAGATGCCATCGCCTATTAGCAAAAAATTCACATTCGGTATGTTTTCGTATATTTTCATTGATGCCTTTATGTAGTCTATCGGAGATTTTTGACGCTTAAGACAGGATATCATGGCGACTACAGGATCGTTATTAGATATTCCTAACTCTTTTCTTTTCTGCCATCTATCGCCGGCCGGCCTTTTGAATTTCTCAAGCGGTATTCCGTAATTAATTAAAACAAATTTATCTTCAGGAGCAATCTTATATTTTAACCCTGCCTCTATGTCCTTTTTTGAAACACAGATAACCTTTGCGGTAAAATTAGCTGTTATCCGTTCGAGCGATATAAAAAATTTTCTCAAAATAAACGGTTGATAATCATTAAAAGACCACCCATGCACCGTATGAATGATTACAGGCACTCTTGCCAGCCATGCTGCCCATCGCCCGATAATACCTGCTTTTGAACTATGCGTATGCACAATTTTATAATTATAGCTTCTATATATAAGATATATATGGATTAATGCAAATATATCGTATAAGGGATTTATATTTCTAAGAAAAAACTGGCAAGCATAAAATTTTACACCATCAATATTGCCAAATTCCGAGGCTAGTAGGCCTTTTGGCGAGGTAATAACAGAGATTTTATATTTATCTTTCGGTAGGCCGGATAGAATATTAAGAGTGGATAGCTGAGCGCCGCCAAGTTCGGGCTTTGTTATAACATGACAAACTCTCATAAGCAGGTGTTAGTATAACAAAAACACCCCACCCTTGTCAACACAATACAACCCCCTTAAAGCTGGTGTTTTAAAGTGACTACGATATAATCTGCGTTCTTGTCATATAAAATCTGTATGTTCTTATTGCTTATCTCAATATCTTCTCTAGCGACACCCTGAACGCTTGTTTTCATGGAATAAAATTTATCAAGTATTTCTTTTATGCGATTATCCCAGTCCGGAAATTCAGGAGCTGCATTTTTTAGAAACCTTGACATCATAGCATTGTTCAATTCTGCGCTGACCTTATCTATTCCCTGCGGATATATAAGCTTCATTGATGCTTCTTTTACATCATTCCTGTCCCCTTTGATCTCAAGCGTTGTAAGTTTGTTTTCAGAAACTCCTGAATAAATATTCTCTCCGGAAACAATGCTATTCTCTTCCATATCAATAAATTCGCTGATACGATCCGCAATTTGAGAATATTGTATTTTAACAGGCTCTTGAGCTGGTTCTGAAATAGGATAGGGTTTTATATCTTCAGAAACTGCCGTCATAACAAGCTTTATTGGATTATTAGATACAACTATAGGGGTTCCGGAAACACCTTTTTCTTCTATTGTTATAGGCGCAGGATTGCCCGTTTCGCTTGACGACGGTTTAACCGTTTTAGCTCCTGTAACGCAGCCGGAAATAGCCAAAGTAACTATTAAAGCTAAGGATAAATTTATCTTTTTCATAATCGATCCTCCCTTAGTTAAAATTATACTCCCTAATCATTTAATATTCAATATAAAACATAAGCGTATCTGAGTCAGACCCTAGCCTGGCTCAGCAAAAACTGTTTCGGATTTTGAAAAGAAAAAGGGGTTGGAGAATTTACCCCAGCCCCTTATATTATCAATCTCTTGCTATTAAAACTTATTCCTGGCTAAAAGCTATTTCAAGAAAATTCTTAAGCCTCCTGGACCTTGTAGGATGCCTGAGTTTCCTCAATGCCTTTGCCTCTATCTGCCTGACCCTTTCTCTGGTAACATTGAATATGCTGCCTACTTCCTCAAGTGTCCTGGGATAACCATCGCCTATGCCAAATCTAAGCCTCAACACCCTCTTTTCTCTTTCTGTAAGGGTATTAAGTATATTATCCATTTCCTCTTTTAAAATAGTATAGGCAGTAGCATTTGCGGGAGAAACCGCCCTTTTATCCTCTATAAAATCGCCGAAGTTGGTATCGCCTTCGTCGCCTATAGGAGTTTGCAAAGATATAGGCTCCTGCGCAATCTTAAGTACGCTTCTTACCTTATCAACGCTCATCCTCATTTCGTGCGCGATCTCTTCAGGCGCAGGCTCCTTACCGTTTTCCTGAACCAGTGTCCTGGAAACCCTTATAAGCTTATTGATTGTCTCTGTCATGTGGACAGGTATTCTTATAGTACGAGCCTGATCAGCTATTGAACGCGTAACTGCCTGCCTTATCCACCACGTAGCATATGTGGAAAATTTATATCCGCGCCTATATTCAAATTTCTCAACTGCTTTCATAAGGCCTATATTACCTTCTTGAATCAAGTCCAAAAAAGAAAGGCCCCTGTTGGTGTATTTTTTCGCGATACTTACCACCAGCCTAAGATTCGCTTCTACCATTGCCTTCTTAACCTTATTGAACCTCAGGGCTTTTTTTCTGATAACAGCAAAATCCTTTTTTATATCATCTATCTTTCCTCCGAATCTTGATTCTATATCTTTCTTTCTTTTCTCGAAACTCTTTATGCTTCCTTTTATCCTGCGCCTTCTCATTCTCTGTATCTCTTTATCGATAGCGTCCATTTCAGAAATCGCCATCTTAATGCCATTAGACATATCGTCTACAACAGAGATACAGAAGTTAAACTCAAGACAAAGCTCCATTATGTTGGACCCTTTTCTGGCAGCTCTTATTTTGTTCACAAGGTTTGTAATCTTTTTGAATATCAGGACTTCTGTTTTTATCTTTGAATCTTCCTTTATGATCTCTTCCATGTTAATGCTTCTTGTAAGAATCCTGTTAGCAAGAGCAAGGACCTCGTCTTTTACAAAAGGACAGCTCAGCACAGACCTTTTATAGTCCTCTTCTGCCTTTTCTATTTCCTGGGCAAGCCTTATCTCATCCTGTCTGGAAAGAAGCGGTATCTGCCCCATTTGCCTGAGGTACATCTTTACAGGGTCTTCTATGCCTATATCTACAACTTCTTGCGCCTCAGCAGGTTCTGCTGAGGTCTGCCGCCTGTCGGTATCAAGCATCTGCTTGCTATCATTCGCATCTTCTTCTTTATTTACCGGCTTTGATTCTTCTTCCGAGTCAATTATCTCTATATTCTCCTTATCCAATATGGCAAAAATCTTCTCTATCTGCTCAGGAGAAGCGATCTCTTCCGGAAGAAAGTTATTTATTTCTTCATAGGTAAGATGCCCTTTCTTTCTGCCCAGCGCCACCAGTTTATCAAACTGGCTTTCTGTATCCGTTATCTTCTTGCCTTTTATTTCTTTTCTCATAATTAAAGCCCCCTCTTCATAAGTTGGTTGAACTCTTCGACAAGCCGCTTTTCTTCTTCTTCGTAACCGCTCTTTTGAGCCACGTGAAGCCTGTTCTGTATATCCTTAAGAAGTTTATTCCTGTTTTCTTTTTTTATAGTAATTATACAATCGGAAACATTCCTCTCTTTGTCCTTTATGTCAACTTCTTCATTCACTATAAAGGATATGATATTTTGCGGAACCTTGTCTTCTATGGAATTTATTAATTTGTTTATATCTATCAGGCTATCCTCATTATCGATGGAAAAAAGCGCCTCTGCTATATTTCTGATATCCTTATTTTTGAAATCAGACGGCTTAAGCTCATCTCTCACTATTTTTATAACATTAACATCCTCTATCATTAATCTAGCTAATATCTTTTCCGCAGGAGATATCTCGATAAACTTCTTTGCTCCATGCTCCAAGCATCCTGCTTGCCCCGCACCTGAGCGAAGCGAATGGCGCGGAGTTCCTTTAACTTTCTTCAGCTCTTCCCAGACAGCATCTTCTTTTACGGAAAGCTCCTGCGCCAGTAATTTTATATACTCCGCCTTTATAATAGCATTTCTGACTCTATTGATCGTGGAAAGCATTTCCTTTATGGTCTCTGCCTTTGACTCTGGTTCTGTGCTGTTAAACTTATCTTTCAATATATCTAACTTATACGTAAAAAGGCTTTTTGACTTTTTTATCGCTTCGTCAAAATTTTCTTTTCCGAACTTCCTCAAGAAACTGTCCGGATCATGGCCTTTTTCCAGAGTGGCGATCTTTACGTTCATGTCTTCTTCCAAGAATAAATCCAAGCCCCTCAGCGACGCCGTCTCTCCTGCCTGATCAGCATCGTAAAGTATGACAACATTATGAGTATATCTTTTCAAAAGCCTTATCTGCTCTGCGGTAAGCGCAGTGCCCAGAGAAGCTATAGCGTTAGTAACGCCATATTGATGGCACGTTATCACGTCAAGGTAGCCTTCTGTAATTATCGCGAAATTCTTTTCTTTTATATCAGCTTTCGCAAAATTAAGGCCGTACAGATGCTGGCCTTTCTTATAAACAGCTGTTTCCGGAGAATTTATATATTTCGGCAAGGAATCATCCATCACCCTGGCGCCGAAACCTATAATTCTGTTTCTCGCATCAAATATCGGAAATATAATCCTGTTTCTGAAAAGGTCGTAATAAGAATTCTCTTTTCCTTTTATAATCAGCCCTGCATTAAGGATCGCGTCCTGTTTTATGCCTCTTGCGGATAAATAATCCAACATGGCTCTCCAGGAAGAATCTGCGTAACCTATCCGGAATTTTTTTATTATAGGCCCATCAAGCCCTCTTTTTGTCATATACCGGTTAGACTCCGAAGATAAGCCGCTTTTTTCTAAAAAACCGGAATAATAATTTGCCGCTATATCATTTACTGAATATACGGTGCTTGTAACGGAAGCGTCCTGATCATCATGGCTTCTGTATTCAGGCAGTTTCACGCCTGTCTGTTCGGCAAGCATCTTTACCGCGTCTATAAAATCTATTTTTTCATATTCCTTTAAAAAATTAAATACGTTACCGCCTGAATTGCATCCGAAACAATGATATATCTGCTTATCTGGGCTTACTACAAAAGAAGGCGTTTTTTCGTGATGGAAAGGGCAGCATGCCTTAAAATTCCTGCCGCTGGGCTTCAATGAGACATAGCTTGAAATTATCTCGACTATGTCGCATTTATCCTGAATTTCGTTCAATATGTTTTCCGGTATCTTACCCATTTATTTTTTCCTTGAAAATCTCTTAAATCCGGAACAGGCTAATATATTAAATTTCCCCTTTTTTTCAAGTTCATCCAGCATGATATTAAGGCCCACATTATCGCTTGCAACATGGCCCGCTATGACCACATTCATATGTTCTTCCTGTGCTTTCTTAAAGTGCTCTTCGCTGAGATGCATACATATAATAGTAGACACGCCCGCTTCTGAAAGTTTCTTAAATATATCTTTAGAGCCCTCTGTGCCGCCTGTCATATCAACAAAAACCCTGCCTGCCTTGCTGGAATTATCGCCTTTTGTAATCTTAGGGCCCGCATTTTGTCTAGCTGCAGCATTATACTCAGGTATGTCCCTTAATATATTCACTATATCTCCAAGCGTACGTGGTTTTTTCTTATCTATTGAATCCTGCAAATAAGTGGCAACGCAATTATCAGCAGGCGTATGACAGCTCATAAAATTGATGTTAAGTAGTTTTGCCGCGTCAACCGCACGCGTATGGTTTGCCGGCATGACCTTTCTCTCAACCTCTTTAATTCTTTCGTGCATAAGCGACTCAGCGACATTTACAGGAACACCTATCTTACTCAATATATCCACCTGCATATACATCACATTAAAAAATCCTGCCAGGGCAAGGCCTTCGGGGTGATGAGTCATCACTAAGTCTATCTTTTCGCCTTTTTCTTTCAGCCTGTCGGCAAGAACCATCTCTCCGACCTCTATATCCACGCCCACCAGAATCGTTTTTATCTCGCTGTCTTCCTTGCCGTTAAGAATCCTTGTGTCGCTATAAGGATTATCAAGCCTTGCCTTGTCGTAAAATTCTTTATCCTTGGCGCTTAATTTTTCGTATTCATTTTTCGCCCTTAAAAGTTCCGCCTTTACGCCATCCTTACCTCTGGGATCCTTTTCCATTCCAAAAAGCACTGCGCTCTCATAGATGTCTATAAGTTTCACCTATTCCTCCCTTTGTCTTCAGTGCAGGGAACTGGTTAAAACCGTTCCCTGCTATTTTGCTATCAATTTGACGAGCGGTGTTTCGTGTTTCTCGAGGGGATAAACACTCATCCCTGCTTTATACGCAAAAGGCGCTACGAGCGAGGCGTATGGAGCTGAAAAAGACTTTTCTTTTGCGCTTTTATAAAAATAATTAACAGGGCTGTGGATAAATAAAATATAAACAAGCCCTATTAAAAGAACTCCTCTTGTTAATCCGAACGCAAGGCCGATTACCTTATTAGCCAAGGAAACGTTTTCAGAAATGCCCAAAATTTTATCTGCCAGAACAGCTAGCAGTTTAAAGACCAAAATAACTGACAAAAATATGAATAAAAACCCTATTATATCCGCTTTTAAACCTGCTAATCCAGTAAAACCGCTTACTAAAATATAATTATTAAACGAAAGAACAAAAGCTAAAAAAAGACCTAAAAGTCTGAAAAATTCAGGTAAAAGTCCATTTTTAAAACCTACGTAACATGTTCTAAATAAAAGAATTACAAAAAAAATGTCTATCCAGTTAAATTTTATTTGAGGCATAATTTAAAAAGAGGAATTAATCTAAATATGAAAGAAGTATACCATATACTTTCTGTTTTGTCAACCCCGCCATTGCTTTTGGTTGAGTTTTCTGTTCTAGCAGCAAGGGCGGGGACAAGGTCAGCTGGCAGGTTAAAAGCCTAGACTTTACGCTATCCGGCCCATCTATCAAAACCTTTATATATCGATCCGTATATCCTTGCAAAAAACCCTGTTTATCTCTCTTATCCTCGATAAGGACTCTTGCAATTTTACCTATGAACATCTTTTCAAACTCCCTGGAGAAACCGCTCACAGCATCCAGGAGCGCATGCTCTCTTTGTTTCTTTACAATGTTATCTACTATGCCTTTATAACTATACGCAGGCGTGCCTATCCTTTTTGAAAATCCAAATACATGCAGGCGCATAGGACTTATTTCTTTAATAAAATTTAAAGTGTTTCTAAAATTAGCTTCTTCTTCTCCCGGAAATCCTACCATCATATCCGTGCTCACCGCGATGTCTGGGATGGTTTTTCTCAATCTAGCTACAATGCGCATATAATCGCTCACGGTATAAGGCCTGTTCATCCTTTTTAATATCTCGTTGTCTCCGCTCTGAAAAGGAATATGTAAATGCTTGCATATTTTTTCTTCTGACACTATCTGCAAAATCAAATCATCTGTTACGTCTTTTGGCTCTATGGAGCTGAGCCTCACACGCCAATCTCCTTTTATTTTGCATATATTTTTTATTAATTTCGTAAGGCTTGCGGTTTTTGAGATATCCTTGCCGTAAGCGCCGAGACATATACCTGAAAGAACTATCTCATTGTACCCCTTTTCTATAAGCGCGGAACACTCCTCTATTATGCGCTCAAAAGGCCTGCTTGCAGACTTCCCTCTCACGACACTTACCTTGCAATAAGAACATTTATTGCTGCAGCCATCCTGAATCTTTACGAATGCTCTTGAGTGGCCATGAAAACCTGTAATTATATTCGGCTCTAGGTCCATGAAGATTCGAGGCTCAAGGGGATTTAGAAACGAGTATATAATTTGTGGAATTCTGTATTTGTCTTTATTTTTTATGATAAAATCCACGCCCTTAAGTTTACGTAAATCCAAATCGCCGGACTCTATCATGCATCCTGTTGCTATGATACATTTATTCTTTTTTCTCAAACCTGACCGGATTAATTTTAAAGACTTGGAATCACTGGTTGAAGTAACTGTGCAGGTATTAATCACGCATATATCAGCTTCATCGCTACTGCCTGCTTCTATATACCCATTCTTCAGAAAATTCTCGCGTATGACCTGCGATTCATACTGATTAACCTTGCATCCTAGAGTTTTTATATAAAACTTTTTCTGTATCATAAGACAATATCCTTCTAAGCCAGGCTGGGGCCGTTCGGCGCAGAGAGTGTTTCGCCGCGGCCTACGGTTTACGGCTCGTTTTTTATACTGAAGGTAGTCTTGACAGTATAAAAAACTTCGCCGTAATTCCTTGGCCGCTTATATTCTAAAGAACCGGTTATGCCGAAACCTCTCAAATGCGCCTCAGACCCCAGCCTGGCTTAGTTTACAATACAAATGGTACTCTTTCTGGCTGACATTATAATTTATCGTTTCAAATAATACCTTCCATACTGAAACAAGCCTTTTAATATAGCTTTAATATCGTGAAACGATTTAGGCCGCATTATCTGAGAAAATATGTAGCCTGGCTTCAGATAAAAGCTATAAAGCGCCCTGTCTACAGCTTTAT